>JAGBLC010000013.1 GCA_017635615.1 Prevotella sp. | reverse complement strand
CATTGCGCAGGAACTGCAGGGCCACATACTTATCGTTCTCTGAGGCCTCAGGGTCGCTGAGAATCTGAGCCACCTGCAGGTTATGCTCACGACGCAGCATGAACTCCACATCGTGGAAAGCCTGCTGGGCCAAGAGTGTCAGGGCTTCCTTCGAAACCTTCACGATCTGCTTTCCTTCAAACTCGGCTGTCGACACACCTTCCTTGGTGAGCAGCCTGTACTTCGTATCGTCCTTGCCCATCTGGAACATAGGAGCATACTTGAATTCTACGTTTTTAGCCATAATAGTATTTTTTGTTTAACGTTTAGTGTTTAGCGTTTTAGAGATTAATAACCGAAAATTTCTTCAAGGGTGAGACGACGGATGGGCGCAATCTTCTCCAGAGCGGGGATGTCGAGCTCCTTCTCGTCACCAAGAATCAGGTAGCGATAGGGCTTGTGGGCCATCTGCTGCTGTTCAAAGCGTACGATGTCCTGGAGCGTGATGTTCTGGAGGTCACGATACACCTTCTCGTTGATGTCGTAGTCGAGTCCCAAGCGCTGCATGTTCAGGTAATGGCTGATGATGCCAAACTTGGTGGTGCGCTGGCTGGCCAACTGCTTCTGCACAGCATCCTTGGCAATGCGGAAAGCGGCCTCCGACTGCGGAATGGTATCGAGAATCTGGTGGAACTGACGTACACAGTCCATCATCTTGTCGTTCTGCGTGATGATATTGGTGTAGTAATACTCCTTCTGGTTCTTCTTGCTCACACGGGCGTAAAGAGCAGAGGCACTGTAGGCCAGTCCGCGAGCCTCGCGCAGCTCCTGGAACACGATACCGTTCATACCGCCACCATAGTACTCGTTGAAGAGGGTGACTGTGGCGGTCTCGTCAGGATTGAAGTCACGACCTTCGTTGTGGTACATGCGCATGTAGATGTTCTTGGCATCGTAGGGAGCTATCCACACCTCATTCTGGGGTGTCGGCTGTGTAATATACGGTTTACCTTCAGGAACGGTTCCCAACTTCTTGGCTGTCTTGTAGTTCTTGGTGAGACAGTTGTCCAGCTCCTTCTCTGTCTTCGGACCGTAATAGAGCACAGTATGCTGCAAGCTGGAGAGTCCTTTCAGCAGGCCTAACAGCTGCTGGGGGTCGGCAGAGCGCAGCTGTTCAGCCGTCATTTCGTCGCGCCACTGGTTGTGAGGGCCGTAGATACCATACTGATAGAGATACTGGAAGCAGGAACGCTGATTGGACTTGGCATCGTTGCGATCCTTCAGCGTGATGGCTACGAACTGGTCGTAGGACTGCTGGTCGGCCTTGGCATGCTGCAGCACTTGTTCCAACAGCTGTAGTGCGGGAAGCATGTTCTCGTCAAGTCCCGAAAGCGAAATATTGAGGATATCAGCATGAACGTTGATACTATAGTTACAGGCCAGCTTGTAGAACTGCTGTTTAATTTCTGCAGCCGTCAGCTTGTCAGTACCCACATAGTCCAGATAGTTGGCAGCAGTGGCATAGCGATTGTCTGCCTCATTGCCGAAGTCATAGCGGAAAGTGAGGTTGAAGAGCTGATTGTCGGTGTTCTGCTTATAGAGCAAGGGCAGCTTCTTCTTGGTCTTGGTGACGGTCAGGTCGCGCTTGAAATCAACAAACTGAGGTTCGATGGGTTCCACCTTGCTGTTTTGGATATCCTTCACAAACTGGCTCACCTGGTCGCGGTTGGTGGGGATAGGCGTGATGGCGGGTTTGTCAATCTTCTTCTGCAGCGAGTCGACACCCTGACGCTTGAATACGGTGGCATAGCCATTGGTGAAGAAGCGGTTGGCGAAGTCGACAATCTGCTGCTTGGTCATGCGTGAGATGCGGTCTATCTGCGCGGTGTGCTGCTGCCACGACTCGCCATTGATAAAGGCATTCATGTGCTGGCGCACACGCCACAGATTGTTGTCTAATGCTTTCTGGTAGCTCAGCTTCTTATTGTTGATGACTGAGGGCAACAGGTCGTCGGAGAAGTTGCCCTTCTTCAGGTTGTCGAGTTCAGCCAACATCAGCTGGCGCACCTCTTCGAGCGTCTGTCCGGGCTTGGGCATACCGATGAGCAGGAAACGGGAATAGTCTTGTTGAGTCTGCACGCCACCTCCTGCCATCTGCACCTTCATCTGCTGGTTCAGGTTCAGGTCGAAGATACCGGCCTTGCCATTGCTCAGCATATCTTCGATAACGGCCAGCGTATCGCACTGCAGGTCAGAGGCTTTCTTGGCCAGCCAACCCATCCATACCTGCTCAGCCTGCTGTCCGATAACCGTAGTATCGGTAGGAGCCGTCAAGGGATGCTGCACAGGGAATACGGGCTGACAGACATCAGCACCGGGTTTCCACTGACCGAAATACTTCTCCAGAATGGCTACCGTCTTGTCAGGGTTGAAGTCGCCTGCCATACAGATAGCCACATTGTTGGGTACATACCACTTAGTGAAATAATTCTTGATATTGGTAATCGAGGGGTTCTTCAGGTGGTCCTGCGTACCGATGGTGGTCTGTGTACCGTAGGGGTGCGTTGGGGTCAGCTTCTTGCCAATGGCACTGAAAATCTTGTCGCCATCGTCGGTCAGATAGAGATTATACTCCTCATAGACGGCCTCCAGCTCGGTGTGGAACCCACGAATCACCATGTGCTGGAAACGGTCGGCCTGAATCTTCGCCCAGTTCTCAATCTCGTTGCTGGGGATATCCTCCGTATAGCAGGTGACGTCGTCGGACGTAAAGGCATTGGTACCCTGAGCACCGATGGCTGCCATCAGCTTGTCGTACTCGTTGGGGATGAAGTATTTTGCTGCCAACTGCGAGACAGAGTCAATCTCGTGGTAGGCCTGCTTACGGGCTGCAGGGTCGGTCAGCTTGCGGTAGACCTCGTAGCGCTGTTCTATCTCGTCGAGCAGGGGAGCCTCTGCAGTGGGGTTGTTGGTACCAAACTGCTTAGTACCTTTGAACACCAGATGCTCCAGATAGTGGGCCAGACCGGTAGTCTCTGCAGGGTCGTTCTTGGAACCCGTGCGCACAGCGATGTAGGTCTGTATGCGCGGCTTCTCGGCGTTTACGGAAAGATAGACCTTCAGACCATTGTCGAGGGTGTAGATGCGGGTCTGCATCTGGTCGCCGGCGACAGTCGTGTACTTGTAGTCCTTGGCCACAGCCTGGCCAACGACGGCGCAAAGCATGATGATTGCGCTCAGGATGGTTTTCTTCATATTGTTGTTTTTTTAAAAGTTTCTAGATTTCCTAGATGGTCTAGATTTTCTAGATATTCTAGGTTACATATACAGTTTCTGATTCTCGAAGTCCACCTCGCTGTCGAGCAACTCCAGGAAGTCGTCGAGCACGCCTTCCTCGACGTCGCCCAGTGTGAATTCCTTCTCGGCATCCTTGCGTATCTCGGCAATCCATGCACGGCGGGCCGTGATGTAGTCCTGACGCACGTGCTCGGCATCGGCCTCGGTGATCTCGGTCAGTCCGTAGTACTGGCAGATCATGTCGTAGGTCCATGTCCAGCGGTATTCCGAGTAGTTGCGGTCAATCTCGTTGAAGCGTTCGATGACGTCCTCGATGGTCTCCAGCGTGCCGTCCTCGATGTCGTTGATGAGGCGCTTCTCTTCCGACTCAGGCAGCAGCAGTCCCGACAGGTCGTTCCAGTTGCCCAGTCCGACGTTGGTGATGGGCTTCTCCAGCGCATGGCGCTTCAGCACGGCACCCATGTAGATGCGCAGCGCAATGTCGTAGTACTTGATGCCCTTGCGCAGCGACGAGGCGTTGATGACGTACTCGTGGTAGTTGTAGGTCGACACGTTGTCGCCCGAGGCTGAGCGCAGCCGCTCAAGGATTTTCTTGCCTCGCAGGATTTCGCCGACGGAGTAGGGCGACAGCCAGTCGAAGTTGACGATGCTCTTCCGTCCGTCGTGCGGACGCTTGTCGCGCTTCGGCCATTTGCGGATGTCGCGGTAGAGTCCCACCGTGGTGAGGTTGCGGCCGGGCGAGAGGTACATCGTGTCGCCGTAGGCAATCAGGTACGAGAACGGCAGGTCGCGCGTGTCGGGGTGATACATCAGTTTGCCGAAGCACACCGAGAACGTGCCTATCGTGGCCGGCATGAGCAGGTAGGCGCCCGAGGCGGTCTTCGTGCCGCGCTCCAGCGTGCCGTAGTGCATGGGCCCCATCTTGTAGGCATGGTTCGAGAAGTTGGTGGCCGAGCCGGCGTTGTAGAACGAGAACATGCCGCCTATCAACAGACTCGACTTATGATGGGAAGCCGAGAAGGGTCCGCAGAACGCGGCACAAGCCTCACCGTTCGACATATACGAGTTGGCGAAGAACACGCTGGCCGACGCCGTGAAGCCGTTGCTCACGTGGCAAGCTTCACCCACGAAGCAGTCCTCCATCTTCACTGAGTTGATGATGGAGCAGCCGTCAGAGATAATGGAGTTCTCGCAGATGACACCCGTGCCGATGAACACCGTGTTCGTGGGCGACGAACTGATGGTGCAATCGCTCAGTCGGGCGGCTCCGCTGATCTCGCAGCAGTCGTAGATCACGGTGTTCGTAATCTCCTTCGTGTTCACAATCTTCACGTTGTTGCCTATCGTACCCCTGTCGGGCACCGTTCGCTGTATCTGTTCGTTAATCATGCGGCGAATGGCATCCTTCAGCGGCTTGTTCTGGAAGTGCTTCACCATGAACGCAGCGAACTGGCTGTTCAGGTCGCGGAACAGCACGAGGTTGCCGTCGCCCACCTCGTTGAGCACCGAGATGAGGTGGCCTTCGCCGTAGGTGGCTCCCTCGGTGGTCTCCATCGTGCAGACGTTCGAGATATAGGTGTCGTCGCCGATGGTATAGTTGTTGATGTAGTTGCCAATGTTTTCGATGAGGCAGTTGTCGCCCACGATGACGTTGCGCAGCGTGGCATTGTTGATGCCCGAATGCTTCACGAAACCTTTCGACACCTCAACGTTCTTTTCAAAATTTCCCAAGCGTATGTCGCCATAGAACATCACGCGGTGGAAGTAGTTCGGCTTGAAAAACTCAGCCACCTCCACGCGTGTCCAGTCCTCTGCCCAACAACTGTTGGCCTCGAGGATGTCGATTTCTTGCTCTGTCAGTTGTCTGTATTGGTTCATAGTTCTTCTGTGTTATAAAGAAAATCGTTGTATGGATACTTCTGCACGTGCAGTTCGCGCACCTTCTTGTAGACCACCTCGCGGAACTCGTCGATGTTCTGCTTTTCGAGGGCCGAGATGAACAGGCAGTTCTCGTTCAGGCGAGCCATCCACGTGCGCTTCAGTTCGTCGAGCGAGATGTTCTCCTTCGTGGGTGGCGTCAGGTCGTCGGCTTCCTTCTCGGTCCACTTGTAGTTGTCGATTTTGTTGAACACAATCATCGACGGCTTGTCGGCGCAGCCCAGGTCGGCGAGTGTCTTCTCTACCACCTTGATTTGTTCCTCAAAGTCGGGATGCGAAATGTCGACGATGTGCAGCAGCAGGTCGGCCTCGCGCGTCTCGTCGAGGGTCGACTTGAACGAGTCCACCAGGTCGGTGGGCAGCTTGCGGATGAAGCCCACCGTGTCGGCCAGCAGGAAGGGCAGGTTCTCAATCACCACCTTGCGCACCGTCGTGTCGAGCGTGGCAAAGAGCTTGTTCTCGGCAAACACGTCGCTCTTCGAGAGCAGGTTCATGATGGTCGATTTGCCCACGTTCGTATAGCCCACCAGCGCCACGCGAATCAGTCGGCCGCGGTTCTTGCGCTGGGTGGTCTTCTGTTTGTCAATTTCTACCAGCCGCTCCTTCAGCAGCGTGATGCGCTGGTCCATCTCGAGCTGCGTCTCACCCGGGCCGCGCAGTCCCACGCTTCCCTTGCCGCCGCCCGAGCCCGAGCCGCCGCCCTGGCGTTCCAGGTGGGTCCAGAGTCGCTGCAGGCGCGGCAGCATGTAGCGATACTGCGCCAGCTCCACCTGCGTCTTGGCGTTGGCGGTCTGGGCGCGCATGGCAAAGATGTCGAGGATGAGGCTGGTGCGGTCCAGAATCTTCACCTTCAGCTCCTGCTCGATGTTGCGTATCTGCTTTGCCGAGAGCTCGTCGTCGAAAATCACCATGCCGATGGGCTCCGTCTCGGGTGTCAGCTCGATGCCCTCGTCGAGGAGGGCGTCGGCCTCGTCCTCGCGACGACGGATGAAGTCGCGAATCTCTTCCAGCTTACCCTTGCCCACGTAGGTCACCTGACTGGGCCCGTTCACGCGCTGCGTGAAACGCTTGACGACCACCGCTCCGGCCGTGTCGGCCAGAAACTCCAGCTCGTCCAGATATTCCTTGGTCTTTGCTTCGTCTTGGTTTTGTGTGATGAGGCCTACCAGCACCGCTGTTTCGGCCTTGGCCTCGGATATGACAAATTCTTTCATTCTTTTATTATATTTAGGTGCAAAGGTAGTGAATATTCGCTGAAATGCAAAACAAAAGTCGAAGTTTTTGCAGCCGTCGACCATCGAAAGCAAGGCCCTCTTTCCGCAAAACGGACCGTTTAGCAGCAGAAAACAACTTGTTTTGCAGTGGGATTTGACTTGTTTTGCAGTGGAAAATGACTTATTTTGCTGCAGAAATTAACTTGTTTCCTACTTCATATTAACTCATTTTGCCGTCCTTAAAAAGAAAAAATGCAAATTCGTTTGGCTGTTTTCCGCAAAAATCGTAACTTTGCATTTTAGATTTAGGATAAAAGTATTTTCATAACATAAAAATTACAATTATGAGAGTAATCATCGAACCGGATTATGAGCAGCTGTCACGCTGGGCTGCCGAACATGTCATCAAGCGCATCAATGATTTTAATCCCACTCCCGAGCGCAAGTTTGTGCTGGGCTTGCCGACAGGTTCTTCGCCTGTAGGCATGTATCGCAACCTTGTGAAGGCTTGCAAGGAAGGTCGCGTGTCGTTCAAGAACGTGCTGACGTTCAACATGGATGAGTATGTGGGCCTGCCCGAGGAGCATCCCGAGAGCTACCACTCGTTCATGGCCACTAATCTTTTCAACCACATCGACTGTCCGAAGGAGAATATCCATATTCTGAACGGTAATGCAGAGGACCTGGATGCTGAGTGCAAGCACTACGAGGAGATGATTGCCGAGGCAGGCGGCATCGACCTGTTTATTGGTGGCATCGGTCCCGACGGCCACATCGCCTTCAACGAGCCGTTCTCGTCGTTGGCCAGCCGCACGCGCCAGAAGACACTCACCACCGACACCATCATCGCCAACTCGCGCTTCTTCGAGGGCGACGTAAACAAGGTGCCCAAGACGGCGCTGACCGTGGGTGTGGCTACTGTGATGGATGCCCGCGAGGTGATGATTCTCGTCAATGGCCACGCTAAGACGCGCGCCCTGCAGGCTGCCGTCGAAGGTCCCGTCTGCCAGGCTTGGACCATCAGTGCTCTCCAGACTCACCGCCACGGCATCATCGTCTGCGACGAGGCTGCCACCGACGAACTGAAGGTTGCCACCTACAAGTACTTCAAGGACATCGAGAAGGAGAAT
>JAGBLC010000181.1 GCA_017635615.1 Prevotella sp. | reverse complement strand
GCTTAATTCTGCTGATTAATGAGGTTTACCACCACTTTTACCATGACATCCTTCTCTTCCGTCCGACTTTCGGCTATCATCAGCGTAAGAGCAACAAGTGTATTGTCAGCAATACGTTTGCTACCGTCAGCACGATAGAGAATACGATTGTTGTTGAGGAACCAAAGAAACAGGGTGGCGGCAATGCGCTTGTTGCCGTCGCTGAAGGAATGGTTCTTAGTGACGAGGTAAAGCAACATGGCGGCTTTCTCCTCCACGCTGGGATATAGTTCTTCTCCGCCAAAGGTCTGATAGATTTGTCCGATGCTGCTTTTGAACGAGTCATCCTTCTCGTTGCCAAAGAGTGTGCTTCCACCAAACTTCTCTCGCAAAGCATTGATAGCCTGCATGGCATTCTCGTAGGTGGCATGGAACTTATCTTCCTGCGTAGTCTTGCTGATAGACAGTCGCTCATAGTCGTAGTTGTCGAGAGTATCAAGGGCGTAGGTGTAATCAACAACAATATCGAACAGAGCCTGGTTTTCTTCATTGGACTCTATTTGCTTGTTTTGTATGGCACGGCCAATAATACCAACGAGTTGGCGCAACTCGCCTATCTGCTCTTTGCGTATGCGCTCGTTGACGGCATAACCTTTAATCAGGTAGTCTTTCAAAACCCTTCGTGCCCAGATACGGAAGGCTGTACCACGTTTACTCTTCACACGGTAGCCAACAGAGATGATGACGTCAAGGTTGTAAAGGGTTAATTCCTGTGTCTGACTCTTCCCATTCATGGCACCATGCCGAGTGGTGTGTGCAAATTTTGCACATACCTGTTCTTTTGCTAATTCGCCCTCCTTGAATACATTATTTATATGCCGGGTTATTACTGTCCTGTCTTTCTGAAACAGTTCCGCCATTTGTGCTTGTGTCAGCCAAACGGTGTCATTCTCCAGGCGGACATCTATCTGCGTCTGTCCGTCCTCGGTCTGATATATGATGATTTTATTCTCTTCCATACCTTATCAAACATTGAATCCAATACCCCCTAACTGCTTCCTAATCTCCTCCTCCAACCGGTGGCTTTGTTCAAAGAGTCCGCTCAGTTCTGATGTCAGGCGTTTCATTTTGTCCTCAAACGGCTCTCCGTCATCTTCCTGTTCGGCAATGCCAACATAGCGACCAGGCGTGAGGATGAAGTCCTGCACACGGATATCATCGATGGTACGCACAGCACAGAAACCCTTCTCGTCTTCGAGCGTACCATCACGGAACTGCTCGAAGGTATCTGCAATACGGGCGATGTCCTCCTGCTGCAGCTCTCGCACGGCACGGGTCACCATCTTTCCCATCTGGCGGGCATCGATGAAGAGCGTCTTGCCGTGTTGCTGCTTATTGCGGGTCAGGAACCAGAGTGAAACGGGAATGCCCGTAGAATAGAACAACTGCGACGGCAGGGCGATGATGCCTTCCACCAAGTCGGCTTCGATGATACGCTGACGGATGTCGCCCTCGCCACCTGTCTGCGATGACAAGGCACCGTTGGCCAGTACCAAACCGATGCGACCCGTAGGAGAAAGGTGGTGAATCATGTGCTGCATCCAAGCGAAGTTGGCGTTGCCGGCAGGTGGCAGTCCGAACTTCCAGCGTGGGTCTTTCTCCAGTTTGTCTGCTCCCCAGTCGCTAAGGTTGAACGGTGGGTTGGCCATGATGAAGTCGGCCTTCAGCGTGGGGTGCTGGTCGTTGAAGAACGTGTCGGCATACGACTGTCCGAGGTTGGCCTCCAGTCCACGGATGGCCACGTTCATGTGCGCCATCTTCCATGTGCTGGGGTTGGCTTCCTGCCCATAGACGCTGATGCCCGAAAGTTCCTTTTGGTGGTTCTTGATGAACTTGGCACTCTGCACAAACATGCCGCCCGAACCACAACAGGGGTCGTAGACACGACCTTGGAAGGGCTGCAATATCTCAACGATGGTGCGGACGATGCAGCTGGGCGTATAGAACTCGCCAGCATTCTTGCCTTCCATCGAAGCGAACTTCTGCAGGCAATACTCATAGACGCGCCCCAACAGGTCTTTCTCGTCGCCAGAGGCATACATCTCAATGTTAGAGAAGAGGTCGACAACATCGCCCAACCTACGCTTGTCCAATTCAGGACGGGCATAGTTGCCAGGCAGAACACCCTTCAACTTCGGGTTCTCGCGCTCAATGGCCTGCAGCGCATCGTCGATGACACGTCCCACCTCCGGCGTATGAGCAGCCAGAGAGATAACGTTCCAGCGAGCCTCCTGCGGTACAAAGAACACGCCATCGGCCTCATACTCGTCCTTATCCTCCACGTCAGCGTATTCATCTTCCAACAGTTCCTTGAACTTCACTTCAAACTTATCGCTGATATACTTCAGGAAAATAAGTCCGAGCACCACGCCCTCATACTCCGAGGCATTCATGTTGCCACGCAGTTTATCGGCTGCCCGCCATATCACTTCTTCAAAACCTATCGAGGTCGTATTCTCGTTTTTCTTCTTTGCCATTATTCTTGTTTTTGGAGTGGGACGAAACAGAAGCACCTGGAGGTAGTCGCAAATTGCGACCACCTCTGAGACTTTGTCTCGTTTTTAGATTGGCTACAAAGATACTAATTTTGATTCAAATAAAAGCAAATAATTTACACTTTTTAATCATGTTCGTGTTAACATGTGTATTTCTCCAGTACTTCCTGATGGAGGTTCTGTAGTATGCCGCATATCGCTGGCATACCTTTTCACGGAGCATTCTTTCTTTTACTTTTCATACACTTCTATCGGCAGGTCGTCAGGATCCCTGAAGAAAAGGAACTGCTTGCCGGTGTACTCATCCTCGCGGACCTCTTCGTGTACAATGCCCAAGGCATCCAGTTGGGCTACGGTCTCAGCTATGTCGTCGACCTCAAAAGCCAAATGGCGCAGACCTGCTGCTTCTGGATGGGTCACCCGAGGAGGGGGTGAGGGGAACGAGAAGAGTTCGATGACGTATTCGCCGCCCAAGGCGAGGTCGGTCTTGTAGGACTTTCTGCTCTCCCGATAATGTTCGGCCAGAATGCTGAAGCCGAGGATACGGGTGTAGAAATCGAGGCTCCGCTGATAGTCGGAGCAGATAATGGCGATATGATGAACCTTATTCAAGTGTAGCATGGCTTACAGGGGATCTTGTTCTATCAGTTGAAGTCGACGGACAATGGTTCGAGGTTTCAGAAGCGTGCCAGGCGAGAGCACGGCGTTGGCACCGATTCGGCATCCGTCACCGACGAGCGCCCCCAGCTTGTGCATTCCCGTTGAGACGCGTTGTCCGTCGATATGGACATACACCGTGTCGTCCTCGCGTTCGTTGTAGTGGTTGCAAAGGATGGCACCGGCCTCAATGTTCACGCCGTGGCCAATATCACCCGCTATGCACATGCAGGAAAGGATGCAGCGGCATAGCGGGTGAAATAATGATAAGACGAGAGGGAACAGACTATGCCTCCATCTCCTTCTTCAGTCGTTCGGTGAGCATTGGCACAATCTTGTGCAGGTCGCCAACGATACCAAGGTCGGCCACCGAGAAGATCGGTGCAAACTTATCCTTGTTGATGGCGATGATGAAGTCCGACTCTTCCATACCGGCGAGGTGCTGGATGGCACCGCTGATGCCACAAGCCATGTAGAGCTGCGGACGGACAGTCTTACCCGTCTGTCCTACCTGGCACTCGTGGGGCATCACGCCGTTGTCGACCATGGCACGCGACGACGACACCTGTCCGCCAAGCACGTCGGCCAGAGCCTGCAGCTTGTCGAAGCCTTCGCGGTTGTGGACACCACGGCCTCCCGAAACGAGAATCTTTGCCTCGCCGATGTCGGCGACATTCTTCTCGGCCTTGATGGTCTTGACGAGCTTCACCTTGAACTTCGATGTATCGAACTTCGGAACAAACTCCGTGACGACTCCCTGACGACCCGGCTGGCGCTGCATCTTCTGCATCACACCGGGACGGACGGTAGACATCTGCGGACGTGTGTCGCGACAGACGATGGTGGCCATGAGGTTGCCGCCGAAAGCAGGACGTGTGGAGCGGAACTCCAGCTGCCCGGTCTTCTCGTCGGGCTCGACGACAAGCTTCGTACAGTCGGCCACAAGACCGGCCTTCAGGCGCGAAGCGATGCGCGGAGCAAGGTCGCGACCGATAGTTGTAGCGCCATAGAGCACGATGTTTGGCTTGCGGTCGATGACAATCTGGCCCACAGCTTGTGAATACTGCTCAGAGAGATAATCCTTCAACTCGGGAGCATCAACGACGATGACCTCGTCGGCACCCATCTCGATGAGCGACTGTGCCTGGTCTTTGATGCCACAGCCCAGGAGCATGGCTACGACCTTCTCGCCAAGGGTGTCGGCCAGATCGCGAGCTTTGCCTAAAAGTTCAAAGGCCACGGACTGGATGACACCTTCGCGCTGTTCTGCAAAAACGAATACGTTCTTATAATCTTTCAATTCCATAGACTTCTTACTTTTAAATGATATGTTTCTCTTTCAGTTTGTTGACGATCAGCTCTACGGCCTCTTCCTCGCTCACCTCGTGAACCTCGCCGGGAGCCTTTAGGGCCTTCGGGAACGAGCGATACACCTTTGTCGGTGAACCGGCCAATCCGAGCTTGGCGGGATCGACATCAATCTTGTCGGCACCCAACACTTCCACCTCCTTGTCGTAGGCTTCCATGATGCCGCTGACGGTCATATAGCGAGGCTCGAAAGCAGATGCCAAGACGGTGAGGAGGCACTTGCCTTTCACCTCGAGCACCTGGATGCCGTCCTCGTTCTCTTTCTCTACCTGGAGGTTGCCATTGTCGAGCAGCTTTGCATCAGCCACATAGGTAATCTGCGGCAGGTCGAGATGCTCGGCCAGCTCGGGGCCTACCTGTGCGGTGTCACCATCGATAGCCTGACGGCCGGCGATGATGAGGTCGTAGTCGAGCGTACGACAAAGACCTGAGAGGGCGTAAGATGTAGCCAATGTATCGGCACCGGCAAACTTACGGTCGCTCAAGAGGATGGCACGGTCGGCACCCATAGCGAAAGCCTCGCGCAGCATCACGTCGGCCTGGGGAGGACCCATCGAGATGACGGTGACATGAGCACCGTACTGGTCTTTCATACGCAGGGCAAGCTCAAGAGCTCCCTTGTCGTCGGGATTCATAATGCTGGGAACACCCTCACGGATGAGTGTGCCCTTCACGGGGTCGATCTTCACCACCGTGGTGTCGGGTACTTGCTTGATACAAACGATAATTTTCATCATAAGGCTGTCCTCCTATTATTTAAACAATTGACCTGCAATCACCATGCGCTGCACTTCCGAGGTACCCTCGTAGATCTCAGTAATCTTGGCATCACGCATCATGCGTTCGACGGGATATTCACGTGTGTAGCCATAGCCACCATGGAACTGTACAGCCTTCGTCGTCACTTCCATCGCTGTCTCGGCAGCGAAGAGCTTTGCCATAGCAGCATCAGCCGAATAAGGCAGGTGCATGTCCTTCTTCCATGCAGCGCTGCGAACGAGCAGACGGGCAGCCTCGACCTTCGTCTTGAGGTCGGCCATCTGGAACTGTGTGTTCTGGAACTTGGCGATAGCACGTCCAAACTGCTTGCGCTCCTTGGTGTACTTCACCGTCTCGTCCATGGCTCCCTGAGCGATGCCCAGAGCCTGCGAGGCGATACCGATGCGTCCGCCGTCGAGGGTCATCATGGCAATCTTGAAGCCCTTGCCCAGTTCGCCCAAGAGGTTCTCCTTGGGTACTTCGCAGTTCTCGAAGATCAGCTCGCAGGTGGCAGAGCCACGGATACCCATCTTCAGCTCCTTCTTGCCGATAGAGAAACCGGGCATGCCCTTCTCAACGATGAAGGCCGAGATGCCGCGTGTTCCCTGCGACTTGTCGGTCATGGCCATGACGATGAAGACGTGGGCATTGGAAGCATTGGTGATGAAAATCTTCGAACCGTTCAGTATCCACTTGTCGCCAGCGTCGACGGCTGTTGTCTGCTGCATGGCAGCATCCGTTCCGGCGTTGGGTTCTGTCAGACCGAAAGCACCGATCCACTCGCCCGAGGCAAGCTTCGGCAGATACTTCATCTTCTGCTCTTCGGTACCATGCTCCATGATAGGAGCCATGCACAGCGAGGTATGGGCAGAAAGCACCACACCCGTCGTAGCGCAAACTCTCGAAAGTTCTTCCACGGCCATGATGTACATCTGGACCGTGCCGCCTGCGCCACCATACTGCTTCGGAACAGGAATACCCATGATGCCCAGTTTTCCCATCTTCTCTACTGTCTCGATGGGGAAACGCTCCTGCTCGTCAATCTCAGCGGCCAAAGGCTTCACTTCGTTTTCTGCAAACGAACGTATCATCTGCAGGAACAGTTGTTCTGTCTTTGAATAGCTAAAATCCATATTGATTTTTCTGTTTTTGTTTTTTCGACATGACGGTATTCCGAAATAACGGCATTTTGGCATAACGTTAAAACGAAATACCGGCATATCGATGTAAGTTAATACTTATAGAATCCTTCGCCTGTCTTTCTGCCCAGCAATCCGGCACGGACCATCTTGCGGAGCAGCGGGTGAGGACGATACTTCGGGTCGCCAAACTCGTTGTAGAGCACCTCCATGATGGCGAGGTTGACATCGTTGCCGATGAGGTCGGCAAGAGCTAACGGACCCATCGGGTGGTTGGCACCCAGCTGCATGCACTTGTCGATGTCTTCGGCAGAAGCGATGCCGTCGGCCAGGATGCCTACAGCCTCGTTGATCATCGGGATGAGGATGCGGTTGACGACGAAGCCCGGAGCTTCCTTCACCTCCACGGGCTGTTTGCCAATAGAAGTGGCGAGGTCGACGATACACTTGGTTACCTCGTCGCTGGTGAGCTGACCCTTGATCACCTCCACCAGGGCCATGCGGTCGGCGGGGTTGAAGAAGTGCATGCCGATGAACTGTGCCGGACGACTCGTGCAGGCGGCGATCTCCGTGATGGAGAGCGACGACGAGTTGGTAGCGAAGATGGTCTCGGGCTTGCAGATCTTGTCAAGCTCGGTGAACACATCCTTCTTCAGCTGCATGTCCTCGACAGCTGCCTCGATGACGAGGTCGGCATCGGCGAACGTAGCATAGTCGGTGGTCGTTGTGATGTTTGCCAGCATGGCATCCATCGACTCTTTCGTGATTTTTCCTTTCTCCACAAGCTTGTTGTAACCTTTGGAGATAGAGGCCATGGCCTTGTCAAGGCTGGCCTGCGTGCGGCTCTTCATGACGACGGGCATCTTGGCAGCGAATGCCTTGACGATGCCTTTGGCCATTGTGCCGGTTCCAATAACATAAATTTTCATAATTGTTTATTCTTTAGCGATTTAGATTGATTCTATTGACCTTTAAATGCAGCCTTGTGCTTCTCTAAGAAAGCAGCCATTCCTTCCTTCTGGTCGGCTGTTGCGAAGCAGCTACCGAAGAGTTTGTTCTCCAAGGCGATGGCATCGTCGGCCGTGAGGTCGTAGCCCTCGTTGATGCTCTGCTTGGCAGCCTGGATGGCTAAAGGTGCATTCTTTAGCATCATCTGCGCCAGTT
Source organism: Prevotella sp. (assembly GCA_017635615.1). Taxonomy (GTDB): domain Bacteria; phylum Bacteroidota; class Bacteroidia; order Bacteroidales; family Bacteroidaceae; genus Prevotella. The sequence goes on along the minus strand of JAGBLC010000181.1, from coordinate 4,279 downwards.
CTACAGCTTTGTCAACCAGATCCTCGCGCTCGTAGACGGCGTTGACCAGTCCGATGCGCAGCGCCTCGTCGGCACGGATAACACGACCCGTGTAGATGAGTTCCTTTGCCATGCCCTGGCCGATGAGGCGTGGCAGGCGAACAGTACCCGAGAAACCGGGAATGATGCCCAGCCCCACTTCCGGCTGTCCGAACTTGGCGTTGACGGAGGCGATGCGGATGTCGCAGGCCATCGCCAGCTCGCATCCACCACCGAGGGCAAAGCCATTGACGGCAGCGATGACAGGGATGGGCAGCTGTTCAATCTTGCGGAACACTTGAGCGCCGAGACGGCCAAACTCGAAGCCTTCCTGCTCGTTGAGGTGAGCCATCTCAGAAATATCGGCACCAGCAACGAACGACTTCTCGCCGTCGCCTGTTATAATAAGTACGCGTGTATGCGAATCGATGCTACCGACGAAGTCGTCCATCTCGCGGAGGATGGTAGAGTTGAGTGCGTTGAGCGACTTCGGTGCAGATATCTTCAGGAGGCAGATGCCCTCCTGCGGCTGTTCAACCTTAAGAAACTGATAGTCCATCTCTGATAATTCGTTTAATTCGTTCAATTCGTGGTTGAAAAGATTAAACATCCATCGGCTTCAGGTCGGGAGCGATGATGAGCTTGGCCTCAGTGGCAGCCTGCACCTGCTCTACGGTGAACTCCGGATGCAGTTCGCGCAGCACGATGCCTTCGGGCGTGATGTCCATGACACCCATCTCGGTGATGATCATGTTCACCTGTCCGGCGGCAGTCAGCGGCAGTGTGCACTCCTTCAGGATCTTCGGGTTGCCCTTCTGCGTGTGCTCCATGGTGAGGATAACGCGCTTGGCACCCACCACGAGATCCATGGCACCACCCATACCGGGAGCCATCTTGCCGGGGATAATCCAGTTGGCGAGGTTGCCCTTCTCGTCTACCTGCAGGGCACCGAGGAACGACACGTTGACATGTCCGCCGCGGATGATGGCGAACGATGTGGCCGAGTCGAAGGTACAAGCACCGGGAGCCAGCGTGATAGAACCGCCGCCGGCATTGATGAGGTTCTTGTCCTCCTCGCCTTCAGCCGGTGTGGGACCCATGCCCATTGCACCGTTCTCCGTCTGCAGAGTGACCGAGATACCTTCGGGCAGATAGTTAGGGATAAGCGTCGGAATACCGATACCCAGGTTCACAACATCGCCGTCGTGCAACTCTTTAGCAGCACGCTTTGCGATGACTTCTCTCATTTGATATTTATCCATAATTGTAAGGTTTTATAGATTAATGTTATTATTTGTTTGAACTTGTTATTTCATTCCACGTTTGACCATTTCCTGGACGATGAACGATGCCACGTCGTCGGCGTAGGTGTTCATGCCGAAACCGGCATCGAAACCCAGTTCCTTTGCCAGCTCGTGGGTGATACGCGCACCGCCGCAGCAGCAGATCATCTTGTCGCGCAGGCCCTCGGCCTCCATCAGCTCGATGAAGTTGGTCAGGTTCTGGATGTGCACATCCTTCTGCGTGACCGTCTGCGAGATGATGAGCGCGTCGGCCTTCAGCTCGATGCCCTTGGCGATGAACTCCTCGTTGGGCACCTGCGAACCGAGGTTGTAGGCCTCTATCATGTCGTAACGCTCCAAGCCATAGTGGCCGGCATAGCCCTTCATGTTCATGATGGCATCGATGCCCACCGTATGTGCGTCGGTACCGGTGGAAGCTCCCACGATGACAATCTTTCGTCCGAGGTTCTCGCGGATATATTCGTCGGTGGTGTACATATCCATCGTGTTTGACTCCACCTTCGGCACATAGATGGTGGAGTAATCGACGGTGTGCGAACAACTGCCGTAGCAGTTGAAGAAGGTGAAGCCAGGTGTCAGTTCTTTGTAGAACACCACGCTGGGGTTGTTCAGGCCCATCTTCTTGAGCAGCTGTTTGGCGGCCTCTACCGCCTCAGCTCCGACAGGTACGGGCAGCGTGAAGCTCAGCTGCACCTTACCGTCGTTCATTGTGTCGCCATACGGCTTTATCTTGGTGAAGTCTAAGGTCTTGTCGAAGTCCTTAGCTTCCATGCTATATAATCCTTCGTTCATTATCTTTTCCCTTTCATTAATTCTACAAATGGGTTCAGGTAGTTCTCACCCTTCATGGTGACGCCTTCCAGACCCTTACCTCCATTCTTCGGGCGCTTCACATCGCCGAAGATGCCTTTCTCGAGAGCCGTGAAGAGACCTTCCTTCGTAATATCCTCGAGCAGCTGGATGGTGTTGCCGAGCACCTCCTTCACGCGGTTGCGGCAGATGCCGCCCTCCTTGAACTCCATCTCCTCGCCGATGCTCTTCATGTTGTTGAAGATATACTTGGCATTCTCGATGGAGAGGTAGCGGTCGCTCATGAACGGCGTATGGATGGCTTCCGTCGGCATGCCCAGAAGCTGGATGCCCTGATGTGTCCAGATACCGATCATGTTGAACAGCGCGTCCTGGATATGTCCGCGGAAGATGTTGCCCGTCATGAACTTCGTCGGGGGCATATACTTCAGCGTAGCCTTGGGGAAAATCTCGCGCGTCATCTGTGCTTGTGCCAGTTCGAGGAGGAAACCGTTCTCGAGCATGGGGTCCATCTCGAAGGCGTGTCCCAGTCCCATCTGCTCTTCGGGCAGTCCGGCCATGAGGGCCAGCTGTTCGTTGATGAGGTCGGAAGCCAACACGGTGTGGGCAGCCTCTACGGCGTCGGCAGTGGTCAGGTAGTTGTCTTCACCCGTATTGATGATAACGCCGGCAAAGCCGTTGATGATGCGGCTCATATACTGGTCAACCAGCGTGCGCTGCATGTTGATGTCGCGGAAGAGGATGCCATAGAGAGCGTCGTTGAGCATCACGTCCAATCCCTCGAAGGCTCCCATGATGGCTATCTCGGGCATACAGAGGCCAGAGCAGTAGTTGCAGAGGCGGATGTATCGTCCCTGCTCCTCGCCTACTTCGTCGAGCGCCTTACGCATGATGCGGAAGTTCTCCTGTGTGGCAAACGTGCCACCGAAGCCTTCGGTCGTTGCGCCGTATGGTACATAGTCGAGCAGACTCTGACCCGTAGTACGTATCACGGCGATGACATCAGCACCCTGGCGTGCACCAGCCTGAGCCTGTACCACATCTTCGTAGATGTTTCCCGTAGCCACAATAATATAAAGGTATGGCTTCGGACCTTCACCGATGGTGTCGAGATAATGCTCGCGGCGTGCCCTGCGAGCCCGTATGCGCGCCATGCTCTCGTCGATGACGGGTTGCAGCGTGTCGGCAATCTGCTTCTGATCGCGCGTCACCACCTTGGTGATGTCGAGGTCGCCCTCGGCAACCTTCTGCGCTATCTGCTGTGGCGAGAGTCCTGTCTGGATCATGGCATTGGCGATGAAGAACAAGGCGCCTTCACTCAGCACGCCCTTTTCTTTCAACGCATCCACCACGACATTGGGCAGCGGCACCTGGTTCTCGTCGACTCCGTCGATGCCCATCAGTCGGCACAGCGTGCGCTCCACGGCCACCGTGGTGTATTGCTCCACGAAGGCCTGCACATCTTCGGCGATGCCTTTAGCCAGACTTCTGGCGTATTCCACTTTCTCAAAATCTAATCCTAATTTGCTTTTTTGCATAAACGTGTATTATATAAGTTGTTGTTTTACGATGTGATGGGGCGCTGCGGCTGTTTCCAAGAGTCGTCGCGCCTCCGAAATCCATTGCCGGTCGATGTCGAGGCTTTCGGCAATGTTGAGTGCCTCGTGGGGTACTTCTCCCCCATCCACTTCGACGAGTGTGTAGTTCATCCGTCCATCCACAAAACCTTTCACACGCAGGCAGTGGGCATGGCCGGGGTTGATATCGTAGTGCGTCGTCAAGACGAGACTCATGTCTCTACCGTCGAGCACTTTGATGAGTGCTTCCACCAGAGCACTACCCTCTGTGGGGTTGGTGGTACGGGCTGGCTCGTCTATCAACGCCAGGATTCTCTTCTGTTGTCTTGATGCCTTGATGACGGCATCGATGTTCTTCATCTCGGCAGCGAACGACGACAGTCCGCGTTCGATTGACTGCTCGTCGCCGATGCAGAAGAAGATTTCGTCTCTCACAGCTATCTCAGCTCCCGATGCCGGGATGCCAAAGCCAAACTGGAAGAGATACTGACACAGGGTCAGCGTTTTCAGGACCACCGTCTTTCCGCCCATATTGGCACCCGTGATGAGTGTCGGCGTATGGTCGAACTG
>JAGBLC010000180.1 GCA_017635615.1 Prevotella sp. | reverse complement strand
TCCTCCATCGGAGCAAGGAAGACGGGCTGCCGTCCAAACTGTATATTTCCTATTTGCATATTTCTTATGATTATGAGAGCAAGTGATAGATACCGCCAGCCATGGTGCGTACGATGCCTTTCATCTCCAGTTCGAACAGGAGTGATGCCAACCGCGCTATGGGCAGGTTGGTCTTGACGGCCAGCATGTTGGCTTGTTGGTCGTTTTGTTGTTGCAGTACTCGCACGACGGCCTGCTCTTCGGCCGAGAGGTTTGGGAAGAGCTGTCGTTCGATGCCCTGCCGGTGGGCCTCGTGCAAGGTGGAATCGTCGGTCCATCCCATTGCATTGACAAAGTCGCGGGCCGAGGTAATCAGCTGTGCTCCATTGTCGCGGATGAGGTTGTTGCAACCTTCCGAATACATCGCGCCGACTGCCCCCGGGAAGGCAAACGTATCGCGGTTGTAGTCGCGAGCGATGCGCATGGTGATAAGCCCACCGCCCTTAGCTGCTGACTCTACCAGGATGCAGGCATCCGACATGCCGGCCACGATGCGGTTACGCCGTACGAAGTTCATCTTGTCGGCATTGGTCAGCGTGAAATACTCGCTCAGCAAGCCACCGTTTTTCACCATTTCATCGGCCGTCTGACGATGTCGCGGCGGATAGAGGTCGTCCAGGCCATGCGCCAAGACGCCCACTGTGGGGTAGCCCTGTGAGAGAGCCTGTCGGTGGGCATTGATATCCACTCCGTAGGCCAGCCCGCTGACGATGAGCACCTCGGGACAGAGTTGGCGCAGGTCGGCCATGAAGCGCCGTATAAGGTCCTGCCCGTAGCTGGTGCAGCGGCGTGTGCCGACGATGCTGACGACGCGTCGCGCATTGAGGTCGGCGCATCCTTTATAGAAAAGCACCAGCGGTGCATCGTCGCACTCGCGCAGCCGTTGCGGATAGAGCGGATTGTTCAGTTCGAGCGGCTGGATGCCGTGGGCCCTGTCATATTCCATCTCCGCCTCGGCCCGCTTCAGCAGCTGATCCATTTGAGCGAGCTGTTCGACGAGTCGTTGCGAGGCGTCGGGCAAGATGTCACGGACACGATGCCGATGCTCGAATATTGCCGTGGCACTGCCCAAGGCACGATAGAGCTCAAGGATGGCTGCCGGCTGATAGAAATTCATCCGTGTGAGCGCCATTGCATAGAGCGTCTCGTTCGATGAAATCGTAGAAAACTGCATATATTACACTTTTTACACGCTTTTTACACGCTATATGAAGCAAAAGTTCACAAAAGTTCACTCATTCGATGAAATCGACTGTTTTTGAGGAAAGAAAGCATCCACATACTCTTTGCTCTCGCCCAGCTTGCCGTTGATAAGGCAGACCAGCTCGATGCGCCCTTTGAAGCAGAGCGCATTGTCGGAGCAGCGGTAGAAATACTGATGGAACACTATCTTGACCCCTTCCTTCTCGAGCGCTATCTTCGATATGAACTCGTCGTCGCAGCGCAGCGGTGCCTTAAACTGCAGGTTCATCCGTGCTGCCACAGCGTCGACACCCTTGCGGTGCATCTCAGCGAAGCTCAACCCACGCTCTTTCAGGAAGAGGTGACGTGTGTGTTCGGCATAGTGCAGGTAGTTGGCATTGTTGACAATGCCCTCGATGTCGCACTCGTAGTCGCGCACTTGCATCTTACATTCAAAAACGAAATCCATTTATTTACGATTTGGCGATTTACTATTTATTTACTATTTGACGATTTACGATTTACTATTTATTTTCGATTTATTATTTTCGATTTTGCTATTGCAACAGTCAGTTCCTGCCCTTTAGGTATTCGTAGCCGAAGCGGCAGCGCAGACAGTCGCGACGGTCGCAATACTCCTTTTTCAGCTGGATGAGCGCCTGTGTGTCGCCCGCGTTGCAGACCTCCAGTCCGCACTGTTGCCAGGTGCGTATCATGTGGTTGTCTTCGGGTCGGAGCTGTTCGAGCAAGTCGAAGGCACGGTCGCAGAGCTCTTCGCGCGAGTGGTGCCGTCCATAGGCGAAGAACATCGGTATGGCAGTGTTGAGGATGATGAGGTTGCGCGAGTGGGCTGACAGTCTCTTCTCGCTCTTGCTGCTCTCGTGGCCGAAGGTGTAGTGAGTCTGCCAGTAGGTAGTCGGTGTGATGAGGAAGAGCCGTTGCAGCTCTTTGATGGTCTTACATTCCAGCATCTGGCTCAGTCCAGCCTGTCGGGAGTAATAGAGATGGGCCAACTGGGCGATGCGGATATAGGGGAAGTTCTGCGGTCGCAGTCGGAGAAATCGCCACATCTTGGCATCCATGGGCTGCAGGGAGAACTTATGTGCCAAGTAGCGGTACTCGTTTCTCAACCTGACGAAATAGTCGTCGTTCATTCCCTCTCCTCTCTCCTCATTCCTCTCTTCTCTTTCCAACAGTCCGGCCTGTCCCATGAAGACAGCCTCCACCTGGAAGAGGTCGTCGCGGTGGTGCGCTACGGCTTGCAGTGGGATATGCTGTGCCCATGTCTCGAAAGCATCGCCATTGATGCCGAAGCCGAAGTTGCGTGCCAGTGTGGCAAAGTAGGCCGCCTCCCATGAGCCGTCGGTCTGTTTGACCCGGCGTGCGATGTCGTTCGTTTTCTGTTCCAAGCGCTCCACCTGCAGCGCGCTCATCCATGCGTGAACGGTGAGTCGGCTCAGCGAGGGGATGATACGATAGCAGGGCGGGTAGTCGTCGGTGGTGATGAGCTGGTTGTATTGTTGCCGTATGGTGTCAGGCACGCTGAGCTGCAGCTGTGGCAGCGACTTGCCGTCGTGCGTCGTCACGTCGGTGTCTATTAGTTCCGCCACATGGAGCACCACGTTGTCGTAGGCTGCGTCGTGCTGGTGTCCGTGGACATACCAGTCGGACGAGCGGTCGTGTATCTCTACGTTGCCCACCCACAGCGTGCCGTCGATCTTCACTTTTGCATTGAAGAAGTCGGGACCGGCGTTGCGGTTGTGCAGTCCGGTGTCGATCACCTCCACCCGTCGTCCGTCGGTGGTGTAGAGTTCGGCAAGCGGAAACAGTCGGTGTTTCCAGCAGTAGTGGAGCAGCTTTTCCATTGACACTTCGTTTTCAATTACCGTGCAAAGGTAATCAATTCTTTCCGAAGAGAGGTTTACCCTATTCCTTATTTTTCAATATTTAACGCATTTTCTTGGCCGTTTCGGGTTTTATTTCTATCTTTGCATGCCCATGCAGAACGTTACGACGAACAGGAAAGCCACGACAGCCTCCCACTACCGCCCCAGATGCTTGGTGCTGGCAGTGTGGATAGCTGTTGCCACGACGTGCCTCGGACAGACCGGACATCGGCGCATAACGTCGCTGCCCGCTATATATATAGAGGTATACTACGGCCATAACATCATCAAGGATTTGTACCGGATAGCGCGGATGTGGTACATCGACGAGGAGGACAACGTCGTCTTCGCCGACTCGCTGATGATGGCCGGTCGCGGCAACTCCACCTGGAGTTTCGACAAGAAGCCCTACAAGCTGCGGCTGAAGCGTCCGCTGGCCATGATACCGGGCAAGGCCGCCTCGCGCCGGTGGATTCTCCTGGCCAATGCCGCCGACAAGACGATGCTGCGCAATGCCGTTGCCAGCAGGGCCGGCGAGCAGACATCGCTGCCTTTCAATCCATCCTACCGCTTTGTCGACTTCGTCATCAACGGCGACTATCAGGGGACCTACCAGCTGACGGAGGCCATCGAGATAGCCCCCGGACGGGTGGACATCACGCCGCAGCGCATCCCGCCCCTGCCCGACGACGACCTTTCGGGCGGTTATCTCTTGGAGATTGACGGCACGCAAGACGGCAACTGCTTCACGAGCGACCGCTGCCATGTACCCATCCGCATTCACGAACCCGACGACGACAATATCAACATGGCGCAGCAGACGTATATCACCAGTGTGGTGAACGAGTTTGAGTGCCGGCTGATGGACGACGATTTCTGTGACCGCGCACGAGGCTATCGGCCCTTAGTCGACACGCTGCAGATAGCCGACTGGTATATCTGCCAAGAGCTGACGGGCAACGGCGACGCCTTCCACAACACTTTCTTTTATAAAGAGCAGGGAGACGACCGCCTCCACTTCGGGCCCCTCTGGGACTACGACATCGCCTTCGGCAACGACAACCGCCTGGGCGACACCACCCACGAGCTGATGGCCGACATCGGCTACGGTGCCGCCCGGCAATGGATTGTCCGGCTGTGGCAAGACCCCTGGTTTGCACGGCTCATCAACCGCCGTTACAACGAACTGTTGGAGCAGGGCATTGTGGAGCGGCTGACGACGGCCATCGACAGCTTAGCCGCGGCCATCGACGCTTCACAACAGCTGAACTACGCACTGTGGAGTATCGACGAGCAGGTGTACTTAGAGCGTGTGCTGCACACGACCTATAGCGCGTATGTTGACGACCTGAAAGAATATATCGCACAGCATGCCCTCTTCCTGAAGGAGGCTTTCCGGCAGAGACAGGAAAGTGCAGGCACGACAGGCATCGCTATGACACGTCGCCAGACAGAATATCCCGCCCCCGTCGTTGACCTGACGGGCAGGCTCGTCAGCGACACAAAAAATCTGCCCAAGGGCGTTTATATCGCCAATGGGCAGAAATGGGTTGTCAGATAGGTGCCGCCACCTTCTTCCCGTCGATGGGCAGAAATGGGTTGTCAGATAGGTGCCGCCACCTTTTTCCCGTCGATAATGACGATGCCCCTCCTCGTGTTCTTGTTGTTCATCTTTTGTCCCTGCAGGTTGTAGACGTCGTGTTGCTTCATGACGTCATCACCTTTTACTTGGCTTACAGCTGTTGCACCGTCGTCGGGAGTCGATATAGCGGTGATGGCCGCATTCTCAACATCCTTGTATCGAGTATTGAGCAAGATGGCCACGACGCTGAGGTTGCTGACATCTTGGATGAGCGTATTCTCCGAGATGTCGATGGTGTAAGTAAACGTGTTAGGCTGCTGTGCCACGACAGGATCGCTGACGCTGTTCTCGATGCCTTGTCGGATGCCGCTGCCGTCGACGACGACGTGGTTATATTCGATGGCCATGAGCGACGAGCCATTGACGAAGGTAGCCATCTCTGGCATGACGAGCCAGTCGGTGTCGCCGACATATTTGTTCTGTTGTTTCCAGTAGCGGTCGTTGGGGTCGGGAGCCGTGACATGGTCTTCGGTGACGACGAAGGCCCATCGATAGTAGGAGGCCTGTTGCGTGTCGGTAAAGACGGCCGTTGCGGTCACCTCGATGCTCGTGTGTGTGTTGTCCTTCCATTGAGCTGTCGCGCTGACATCGGCATAGCAAGTCTGCTTCATGAGTTTGTCGATGTCGTGAATAACGCCGATGGGGTCGCTGTAGTCCCAGTCGGTCCCGAAGAAGGGGTCGCAGTTGATGGATCGGTTGAGTTGGCACGAAGGATAGCCGTTGCCGCTGGCATAGAGTTTCGTCTTCATGGGGTCGTAGCTATCTTGGTGAATGGCAACAGCGATGAATCGGTCGCCGTATTTCTTCTGCAGGTGTTCGATGCTGGCGATGCCCCTGGGGCAGTTGCTGCACCATGTGCCGGTGTATTCCTCCATGAGGACGCGCCGTTGCGGCGTTGTTGTCTGTGCTTGCAGAGACATTGCGCTTGTCAGGGCGATGGTTGCAGCGATGACGGTTGAGTAGCGTAAAGATTTCATAATTTTTCTTTTTAAGATTGACGTTGATTGAATGTGGGTGCAAAGTTAGCGAGAAAGGCCGAAATCGTTCGTCAACAATTCTGTTAGATTGTTCCAATTTTGCCAATCTGAACAAAAAACGTTGTTTTTCTTTCCGAAAACGTTTTGGATATACAAAAAAAAGACTAATTTTGCAACCGAATGAAGTTGACAACGGATATAAATAAGGGTTTATGAGATATAATCAGTTTTTCTTATCGTTGCTTCTCTCGCTGCTGGCCGTGTGTGTCCGTGGTGCCAATTTGATGCACACGCCCGAGTTCTATAGCCGATGGGAGGGGCTTGACAACGAGCGGCTGATGTCGATGGGCCGTTTGTTTCTGGGCGAGCGTTTCAACAGCGACAGTGCCCTGGTGTGCTACACCATCGTGGTGAACCGTTTGCAGAATGACGTTGACGACGCTGTCAAGGCCGATGTATATATCCGTGCGCTGAACAACCTGGGCTATCTCTAATATACTTATTATAATGATCACGTGCGCGCGGATGCTCTTTTCGACGAAGGCATCGCCCTTGCCAAGAAGTTCAAGGAAGACAGTCATCTGCCCTACCTCTACCTGAACAAGGGCAATGTCACCTACATCTACGAGACCATCAAGGGCCAGAAGCAGAGCGAGAAGAAAATCATCGACAACTTCAAGAAGACCTTCCATTCGGGTGTAGAGCAGCAAGCGTGGGACTGTGTGACGGCTTCGTTCTATGGTTTGGCCACTTTCTACATCAACATGGGTACCCGTGACATTTCGCCCATACGCAAAGAGGTAGAAACGTATGCCCGGCTCAACATTCCCGACTCTACCGCGCTGAAGGATATCGCCCAGGTCTACCTTACTGTTCTTCAGGCATACGGAACACATCGCTACGAACAAAGCATCGCGCTGCTCGAGAAGCAGTTGGACGATGCCAACTTCATGCAGCACGTCCATTTCTACCAGATTGCCAACACCTATAGTTCGCTTATCCGTCTTTGTAGAATGGTCGGACAGCATGAAAAGGTGGAGCATTTCTGCAACGAGTTTGATAGTTTCGTCAAAGACGGCGACAACATGACCTCGAAGGTGCAGGCCTACGGTCTTTTGCAGGAAATCTATCAGGAAGCTGGCCAGACCGACCTGGCCCAACACTACGAGTATCTCAAGCTAAAGGTAAAGGATGAGCTTCAAGAGCAGCACCAGTTGGGCGACATGGAGCAAAACCGATTCTTACGCCAGCTGACACAGGTGAGCGACGAGCTGCTGGCCGAACAGACCGAAAACCACTGGAAGACCATTGTCCTCCTGATCATCAGTATCGCCTTCGTCCTGTTGGTCGTCAGCTTGTATTATATTGTGAGAAGCCTACGCCGGCAGCGTCGATACGTCAACGTGCTGTACGAGAAGAACCAGCGTCTGCTCGAATCCAGCCAACTGCTGTCTCGTACCTCTCCCTCCTCAACTCTCACCTCTCATCCCTCACCGATTACTGATGACGCGTCACAAGACAGCGACGAACGTGGCGAGAAGATGGCCCCACAGACAAAGGAAGCCATCAAGCATTCCATTCTCGAAGTGATGAGCCAGCGCGACGTCATCTGTCAGACCGACTTCACCCTTTCGACGCTTTGCCAGCTTTCGGGCTACAGCCACTCGTATGTCTCGCAGGTCATCCGCGAGACGTGGGACACCAATTTCAATGCCCTGCTCAACGACTACCGCATCAAGGAGGCCTGTCGCTGCATGAACGACATCGAGCATTACGGCAACTACACCATCGAGGCCATCGCCACGATGGTGGGATTCTCGTCGCGCAGTCATTTCTCCACCATCTTCAAGAAGGTGACGGGCATGACGGCTGCCGAATACTTCAAGACAGCCCGCCGCAAGGCTGCCGAAAGCAACACTTAGCACCCACTAACCATCATCAACGTTCACCCAACACGCTCCCCATAACAAGCTGGGGGAGCGTTTTCTTTCTGCTATTTCGTTCGGTTTTGCATGATTCGAACACGCCAACATCGTTTTTGTTAGGCGTTTTTTTCGATTTAGCCTATCTTTGCAGCGTCCATCTCCGATGAAGAGCCCTGTCGGGTGTAT
>JAGBLC010000179.1 GCA_017635615.1 Prevotella sp. | reverse complement strand
TCTGGTAGAAGAGCACATCGTCTGCCTGTGGCGTTCCTATCTTATGATAGTATATCTTGTGCACCTCGTTGACGTTGCTGTATTCGCGTCCGGCCTCGCCGTGGTCGTAGGCGCTATAGTAGAAACCGTCGCCCTGCCAGGAAGCTCCCGAGAACTTCGCCCATTCGATATGGTCGGGCAGCAGCTCGCCCGTCTTGACGTCCATCACGTAGAACTCCTGCCAGTCGCTGCCGCTGCGCGAGATGGCATAGGCGGCATAGCGCCCGTCGTTGGAGAAGTAGACGCCCTTCAGGGCCACCGTACCGTCGTCACTCAGCTTGTTAGGGTCGAGGAATATACTCGAAGGTAGGTTGGTACGGGGGTGCGAAGGCGCGAGATTTCCTTTTGCGCTTAAACCATTGGCTTTCCCCGTAGGCGCCGACCTTTGGTTCTCGCACCCTCGTACCTCCGCACCTCCGTACCCTCGATTGCTATCTCCCAACCTGTACAGCACACTCTGGTTCTGCAGTCCGTCGTGGCGATACTGGTACCACTGTCCGTGTCGGAAGAAGGGGGCTCCCACCTTTCCGTAGCTGGCCACCTCCTTCATGCGCTTCATCAGTTTCTGGCGCATAGGCAGACGGCTGAGGTAGTCGTTGGTCACTTTGTTCTCTGCCTCTACCCAGGCGGCGGTCTCCGCGCTGCGGTCGTCCTCCATCCAGCGGTAGGGGTCGGCCACCTTGTGTCCGAAATACTCATCCACGGTGCCGTCTTTCCGGGCCTGCGGATACTTCAACTCTTGTGCATTCATGTTCATGCTCATTGTGGCCATCATAGCCACCACTATCATTGTTCTCATATTATATATTTATGTATGTCTTTGTTTTCTACCCTTCGAAAAGTGTGCTTCTATATAACTAATGGTTATTACACCGCTATGCGGTAGGAGGCGACGTGAGACACGTCGCAACACCTGCCGGATACGACGTGAGACACGTCGCCTCCTACTTGTGTGCTGCAAAGATAGTCAGAAAAAACAGAATCTCCAACGATTTTCCGTAATTATTACGAAAAACGCCGGAGATTCCTTCAGAGAGATGTGTCAGACAGTCATGCTGCCGTCTACCAGATGTTCGTTGCCATTGCGCCGCCGATCACTCCGAGCAGTGCCGTGGCGATGGCCACTATCACCTTCAGGATGGTTTTCAACAGTTCTTTCTTCATCATCGATTAGTATCAAACATGACGACTCTTAGCCCTGACCTCCTTCGCCTTCGTTGTCGCTGTCCTCGCCCTCGTCTTCCTTAGGTTCGGGCAGGACGGTGTTCTTCGGAGCCTCCTTCACGCTGGCACCCGTGGTGAGCACACGTACCATCTTCTTGTCAACACCGCGCTTGCCCTCCGGGACGAAGCACACGTGGACACCCAGCACATCCTTGGCGGCGTTGAACTCGCGGACGGTCACCGAACCGGCACTGGTCAGTCCCATGCGGAAGGTGCCGAAACCGTCGAGACGCACCGAGTGGCTGTTCTGCAGCTCCTGCGTCATCACCTCGACGAGCTCCTCGAGCACGGCCTTCACGTCGGAGCGCTTCATCGAGCAGTTCTGCTGGATGCGCTGTGCCACGTCGTTGAGGGTCAGCTGGTTGGTCATCACGGCACGGGCGTACCACTTGCCGTAGGCCTTTGTGTTCTTCTTGTTCATGTTCTGAGTCAATCTATAAAGTACTGCCATAATCTTGTTTCCTTTCTTTAATGTTTAATGATTAATGTTTAATGTTTTAATTTTTAATTCCCTTTCCGCTCCGCCGGGATGCCTGATGTGCACCTCATTCATCCCGGCCTCGCGTCGCGTTGCGCAACACAGTAGGGTGTTTGCTCTCGGTGGTCATGTTCGGGGCGGTTGTCCGTCCGTGTGATTCCCGATTGCGGTTGCAAAGGTACTACTTTTTCGGGCCGAAAACAAGATTTCCTTTCGCCGTTGACATCCAAAACAAGCCGACACCCCGGCGCAGCAGGGCGTCGGGATGTCGGCTTGGTGCTCTCAGCAAGGGCGATGGTCGCCGCTGCAAGGGCGTCAGTTGGCTTTGAGACTCCGCTGGGCACGCTCGATGGGCACCATGGCATGGAGGGGCAGCACACTCATTCCTTTCTTATAGGTCACGATGTGTTCCAGGAAGACGCGCAGTTCGGTTGCCGTCTCTACGCTGTGATTGCGGAAGCGTGTCAGGTGGTAGTCGTCCATGCAGGCGAACAGGGCATTGACGAACTTCTGCAGATAGTTGAAGCCAACATTCACGCGGCCTTCCTCTATCCACAGCCGCCCTTCGCCGATGAGTGGTTTCAGGTAGGTGTCCAACAGCTTCTGGCGTTGCGGCGAGCGTGTCAGCCAGGGCGACAGGATGCGCTCCATCTGTGGCAGCGTCAGCTCGGCTGGCACCACCTTGCCGGGCAGGAAGCCCCGGCGTTCCCATTGGTGCAGCTCGGACCGTATCTGCACGATTTCTGCCAGCATCTTCGCCATCAACTTGTCCGACCGCCTCAGTTCTTCCTGTATGCGGTCCAGCTGTTGGCTGACGGTTGCAGAAAACTTACCCTCTTGGCTTCCCGTCGCATCCTCGTCGGCGGAAGCTTTCATCGCTGACAGCAGGGCGTCCAATCCCCCCGTCAGAATTTTCTTTTCTGACTCTCTTTTTTGCATTTCTTTTTACCTTAAACGATTTTCTAATTTGTTGTTTTTCAAGGATTAACGTAGTAGTTCGCTACGCCCCCAACACCACACCGCAGTGTGTCTGAGAGAACCCCTTTTTGCTGTTGCAAAGGTACGAAGATTCCGTGATACGTGCAAACTTTTCTACAACTATTTTTCTACTTTTTTTCGTTTCTCGATTTCTCGCCGTAGAGGCCTAAATCTAATAAGGTACGCGTACATTATTATATAGCCTCGTTTCGCCTCTCAGCCATGTGGCAGCGAATGTCATAAATACATGTTTTAACGTCTCAGAAATGCGTATAACTGACACATAAATATGGTTAATAAATGTTCAATAAGTTAATTGTATATAATTACCCCCCCTAAATAGTATATTTTTTTTGGATTGTTCTTGTTATTTAAAAAAATATACTTATCTTTGCACAAATTTTCGTTTAAACAAACAACAAAAGTGAGATATGACCTCCCAGAACATGAGCAAAAAACTCTAATGTCGGGGATGAATACAAACCCAAAAATATGCAAATAGTGAAAACAAAACGCTTCTTTGCCACTATCGTGCTCTCCGTGGCACTCGCAACGTCGGCTTCAGCACAGACGTTCGCCGTCAAGAACAACCTGCTCTACGACGGGGCGCAGACACCCAACTTAGGATTCGAACTGAAGCTCTCCGACCACTGGACAACAGTGCTCAGCGGAGGCTATCGCCCTTGGCCCACCGACGACCACAAGGAGAAGAAATGGCGACACCTGCTCGTCGACTGGGAGATGAAACGGTGGTTCTGCTCCACCTTCCACCGCGACTTCATCGGCTTCAACGCCGTCTACAGCCACTACAATGCGTCGAAGCTGAAGTTCCCGCTCGGACTCTATCCCTCGGTGAAGAACGAACGCCGGCAGGGCGACTTCGTTGCCGTCGGTGCCTTCTACGGCTATTCGTGGATCCTCTCGCCCCACTGGAGCCTCGAGGCCCTGGCCGGAGTAGACGTGGGCTACACCTGGTATAAGCGTTTCGACTGCGTCCACTGCGGAGAATACTTCGGCAAGGACAACAAACCCTTCCTCATGCCCAAGCTCGGCATCAACATCGTCTATAACATTAAATAAAAGGAGGGCGACACAATGAAAACAATGAAGAAATCAGCCATCATATTAGCTTGTGCAGCCTTCGCTGCCACAACGGCACAGGCACAGCACATCACCAACAAGCAGATTGTCGACCAGAAGCTTGTCGTCGACTACCAGATGCCCGTGGTAAAGCCCAAGAGCGACTATGCCGCCGTCGTCACACCCATGCTCTGCAGTGCTCACGACACCATACGCTTCCAGTCTGTCATCGTGCGCGGTGCTCGCAACGCACGCGTCGTCCATCGCGACATGAAGCTCAACCACAAAGGCATGGAGGAGATGCCCTACCTCAAGGCGAAGAACCTCACCGACGGGGGCATCACCGGACAGGTCGTCGCCGACATGAACGAATATCCCTGGGTGCGCACAGAGCCCATCACCCTCTGCATGCTCACCGAACTGGAGGGATGCTGCCAGGTCAACACCATCGACCTCTCCTGCGCCGACCTCGGACGGACGCTCACCCCGCAGCGCGCACCGCTGCTGCGGGTCAAGATGTCGCCCGACGACTATAAGAAGGTACGACAGCTCGAGGGACGTGCCTACATCGACTTCCGCGTCAACAAGACCGACCTCGACCCGTCCTATCGCCGCAACCCGCAGGAGCTGAAGAAGATCATGGCCACCATCGACCAGGTGCGCGGCAAGAAGGATGTCGACATCGACCGCGTCACCATCCACGGCTACGCATCGCCCGAGGGTAGCTACCAGCACAACACAGAGCTCGCACAGGGACGTGCCGCCACCCTCTCCAACTACATCCAGAAGCTCTATAAGTTCAAGCAGGGCGTCATCGGATCGATGTCAACACCTGAAGACTGGGCCGGACTGCGCGACTACGTGGCCAAGAGCCAGATGGACGAGCGCAACGAGATCCTCGCCATCATCGACGGCGGACAGGACCCCGACGCCAAGGACGCACAGATCAAACGGCAGTTCCCGCAGCGCTACCAGCAGCTCCTCAACGATGTCTATCCCGGACTGCGCCACTCCGACTACGTCATCCAGTACAGCATACGGCCCTACACCCTCGAAGAGAGCCGCGACGTCTACCGCACCAACCCCGAGGACCTCTCCTTCGCTGAGTTCGTCGCACTGGCTAACGATGCCGGCTTAGACACCCCCGAGGGACAGGCCATCGTCTACAAGGCTGCCGAGCTGAACCCCGGCAACCCGCGCGCCGTCCTCCTCGCTGCTCAGACAGCCGTAGGACAGAACGACTACGCCAAGGCCGAACAAATCCTGCCCGCCAAGCCCGCCGACCCGCAGCTGGCATACGTCCTCGGCGGCATCCGCAAGATGCAGGAACGCTACGACGAGGCTCGCTCACTCATGCAGCAGGCCCTCAACGGCGGCGTCAGCGAGGCTCAGGAACAGCTCGACGAGATACGCCTCCTCTCCGGAAAGTAAGACATCAAGACTGTTTGACAGATAGACAGATAGACGAAAATCGAAAATGAGCAACGTCGTATCATATAATAATGTACAAGACAAGATTGTCCAGCTCAACGGGCAAGACGTCATCCTCGACTACGCAGTAGCCGACCTCTATGGCGTAGAGACAAGAGTGGTTAATCAGGCTGTAAAGAACAACCCCGATAAGTTCCCCTCTGGATATGTCTTTGAGCTTGATAATCAACAATCTGCAAATTTAAGATCAAAAATTTTGACCTTAAACGAATCTTCAGGAACTGGTAAACACTCCAAGTACAATTACAAGGCTTTCACCGAAAAAGGCATACTGTAAAAAGGAAGAAGTAAAAAATCGTAAGAAACAACAAAAAAGATAAGGATATGGCAACAGCAACTATAGCAGCAAGGCCAACCAAGGCTTCTGCAACGAATAAGACAAGGGCGAAGAAGAAGTCCAACAAGGACATCATTCCCCAGAACAAATACATGGAAGCTTTCTTGAAACATCAGGGGTCTTTCATCGTATACGATCCGAAATTCATGCTATAATATATA
This sequence comes from Prevotella sp., assembly GCA_017635615.1. GTDB lineage: Bacteria > Bacteroidota > Bacteroidia > Bacteroidales > Bacteroidaceae > Prevotella. The sequence goes on along the minus strand of JAGBLC010000179.1, from coordinate 1,165 downwards.
TAAGATGAGATATCTTTTAGACTCAAATGTCTTCGTGTTTCTGAGTACAGATGTGGAGTTGGTATCTTCCGAGGTCATAACGGCTCTTAACGAACCAGACGCGTTGCTGTATATGAGCTCTGCATCAGTCATGGAGTTGGTAATAGGATACAACAACCATAGCTTTGACACACGTCGATGGAAGTCTGCGGAAGAAATGGTCGAGTCGATAGGCAAGGATTTTTTCATAGATATCCTTCCTTTCAGAGAGGAGCATCTGTTGACTTTCGCTCGCTTGCGGGCAAACATCGCAAAAGGTCATAAAGATCCTTTCGACCACATGATTATCTCACACGCCATAACAGAGCGGATGACACTCGTGTCAAGCGACTTGCGCTTCCCGTTCTACAAGAGGCAAGGCCTAGACCTACTCTTTAATAAAAAGTAATAAATCATCGCGATAACAAATCATCATAAACAATAGAGTAATAACAACAAATTAAAAGCAAGATAGCAACAACAGGTTAAAAATTGAAAGCCAAATCCCTTATGGCGGGATTACATCGATAAAACCAACCAACTCGAAGTGTTAAAATTAAAATTCGTAGAAACGAAAAGAAATTAACAATAGTAAAAAATAACTTATAAACAAAAGTGATTATGAAGTACTTAAAGATTACGAGTATGGGCTTGCTGGCCATGGCGCTGGCTGCCTGTTCGAGTGACGACGAAGCACTGACGGGTGAGGAGCTCACACGTGGCGTCGTCAAGACCGAGTTCAACATCTCCGTCCCGCCGCAGGCCGGCACACGTATGTCGGACGCTGTGACGCAGTCAGCTGGCACAGTGGCTTCGTTCCGCGGTATGCAGAACGTCACGATGATTCCCTTCGCCACCAACGGTGAGATTGCCAGTACCGACATTCGCCTGGGCAACAACCTCACATTGATTACCACAGGAGCGGTGCCTGCTATCCAGACGAATAACACCATCGCTACGCTGAACACCAACGGTACGAACTCTCAGTATTATAAGGATGTGGAAGTACCCATCGGTACACGCTCGTTCCTCTTCTATGGTGTGGCTACCGATGCAACGGCTACCAGTCCCGCCACCACGGAGGAAGTGAATGGCGCACTGGAGCTCACCGGTGCGGAGGGCAACACCCCGGCCAGCATCAAGGTAG
>JAGBLC010000178.1 GCA_017635615.1 Prevotella sp. | reverse complement strand
TATTTCTTGGCCCATCGGCGGCAGGCTATCTCCAGGTCGTTCCATGCGTCTTTGTTCAGCCCGTGGTTCTGCGGACAGACATTGGTCAGCAGGAAGGTTTCTTCCATCGCATCACTGTCCCATTTGTTGTCGCCTGCCGGACACATGTGTCCACGGTCGTAGCGCGAGTTGTAGTAGTCGTCAGTAGTGGCTCGCGGTGCTTTCACCTCCTCGTCCTCACGGAAGGCATAGTTCTCGCGTTGCACACGTCCCTCGGTATGAGCGGCCGTCAGGTGCCATGCCACCCAGTTGGGCAGCTTCGTCTGCTTGTTGTAGCTCACGATGTAGCCCTTCCGCTTCAATATCTGCTCCGACACACCTTTGATGCTTGCCGGCTGTTCCATCGGTTTGGCCACCTTCGTCCGCTGCGGCTTCGGGCTGCCTTCCGTTGTTGTCGATACAAACGAGTTTACCTGCCTCTCGGCTTCCGTGCCACTCTCTTTGCGGCAGGAGGTCAGCAACAACATAGCTGCCAATGCTCCGAAAAGAATACGATACCTTGTCATAACTTCTTCTGTTTTGCGCTGCAAAGTTACGGTTTTCTTGCGACAACAACGATAAAAATCAGAAAAAATATATACAATCACAAATCTCTTGCTGCTTGCTTCAATGAAGTGGGAGAGGGGGCAGCATCGGAAAACGTCCGATGGCTGCCCCCATGGATAGAGAGAGTTCTACTGTTTCTTTTTCTTCAGCGTGACGATAATCCGGTCTTTCTGCTGGCTGTCTACGGCTTTCTCCACCTTCATGCTTTCGATGTTGTCGGGACTAAGGCCGCTCAGCGCTGCTACGTCCACCTCCTTGCCATCAATCACAACCACATAGTCTTTCCCCTTGTTTTCCAGATTTGATTTGGCTTCTTCCGATGCAGGCTTGTCTTCGCCCTTCAGGCGGAAGGTGATGGGAACCGTGTACTTCACATTCACGGGTTCGTCATTCTGTATGCCTGGATTCCATTTGGGCATCGCATACACAACGCGCAGAGCCTCGGCATCGAGCAGGGGATGTACCGACCTCATGATTTTTGCATCGCTGATGCTGCCATCCTTACGCACCACGAAGGTGACGATCACCCTTCCCTGAATATTGTTCTTGTGCGCCTCCTCCGGATAGCGGATATTCTCCGACAGGTATTGCATCATGGCGGTCGTTCCACCGGGGAATTGCGGCATCTGCTCTACGATGTCGTGAGCCTTGCCGTCACAGCTGCTGTCGTCTTTACGCAGCACGAAGGCATAGTTGTCGTTTTCTCCCTTGACGGTGATGGCATGGCTGGCATAGCCGATATAGTCGGCCACGATAGCGTCACCCTTCTTTACATCCAAGGTGAACTCACCGTTCATGTCAGTGACGGTGCCAAGCTTCGAGTCGGCTATCCTGACAATGGCTCCCACGATGGGTTCGCCCTTCTCCTTGTCCTTGACGATGCCCCTTATCTTGAACGTCTGACCGTCGGTCTGTCCTTCAGGGGCGTTCTCCATAGTCACCACCTCGATGTTCTGATTCGGTGTCTTGATGGTGCTTGTCTTCTTTCCTTTCTTCACGGGTTGTAGCTTCTGCGGTTCGTCATAGACATAGTCGGTGACGGTGCGAGCATTGAGAGCGAGGGCTATGCCGACGATGGGCACGAGTGCGAGCAGCTTCAGCAGGTGGCTGCCGCTGTTTTGTTTATTTGTCATCATGTGAATACGGTTTTTGAGGGTACTGTGACTGATTCCGTTGGCAATGGAGTACCCGCCAATGCCAGTGGCTTTCGAGATTAACAGATATTGATATTGACGCGCGTCAATCCCTTGAGAGAGTACCTCACCGTCGGCCTCGTATTCGTGAATGTCGCGCAAGTCTTGGCGCAGCATCCACATGGCGGGGTTGAACCACTGGAGGGCAGTGAGCAGGTCAACGAGGAGCACGTCGAAGGAGTGTTTCAGACGGATATGTCCCCGTTCATGGGCGAGTATGGCAGCTTCGTGGGCCTCATAGTCGCCACGATTCATCACGATATAACGCATCCAGCTGAACGGAGCCACGCCGTCGTTACCGGTCACGCAGACAATGGTACCGTCAGGCTCAGGATGTTGCTCGCTTCTTCGTATGAGCAGCCAGACTCTCGCTATCGACAGAAGGGTGTGTCCCAGTGTGGCCAGCATACCTATGATATAGATGACAGGCAGGATGGCTTGCCACAGGGGCGTGGGCGTTTCTTCTTCAACAGACATCTGCACGTCGCCTATACTCACTTCGGGCGCAGCCTGAACGAGCACCGTCTCGTGGATGGTTATCTCGCACAAGGGCAGCACGAACGAGGCCAGTGCCGTCAGGAGTAGCACCAAGCGGTTCACACGGTGGAACGACTCCTTGGCGAGGAGCAGGCGGTAGAACATGTAGAACACGATGATGAGCACCGCCACCTTCAGGTCGTATGTCAGAAAGTCCAGCATATTTACGGTTTGCTATTTTACGATTTGTCCGATTCTATCTCTTTGATGAGTTCGCGCAGTTCGTCCACGCTGATTTTCTCTTCCTTGACAAACGAGGAGACGGCAGAGAGGTAAGAGTCGTTGAAGTAGTTCTTGATGATGCCTGCCATCGACTTCCGTCCGTACTCGTCTTCCGTAATGAGCGGATAGTACTGGTAAGTGTTGCCAAACTGTTTATGCCCGAGAAAACCCTCACGCTCCAGGATGCGCACAATGGTCGACAGCGTATTGAAGTGAGGGCGCGGCTCGTCATAATGTTCCAGCAGGTCGCGAACGAACATCGGACCATGTTCCCAATAGAGGTTCATGATTTCCTTTTCCTTGTTGGTCAGTTTCTTCATTGCTATTTTTTGGTCATTAAAAAAGTTACTTTGCGTCAAATATCAATATCTGGCTGCAAAGTAACTAAATAATTTCGTTACTACCAACTAAAGCTCTTAGTTTTTAAACTATTTTTATTAGTTTATTTAGTTGTTCACACATATCCTCATCCCTTTGTCCTTCCTTTCGTGCATGACAGCTGCCCTGTCGTTTCGCTTGGTTTTGCGTCATCAAGAAAACGGCCACTGATGAATCGTCTCATCAGTGGCCTTTACTTGTTAAAGCCCTTGCAGCTTTACGTAGTTGCGACAATAGGAGTTAAACTTGTCGCTTTCTATCCATTTCTCTATCATTTTTTTCATTGCGTTATCCTTTCTCTTAAATTATCAATTATTAATTTTCAATTCTCAATTCTCAAAGGTCTCTGCGATATTCAGAATACTGATACATCAGTTTGGCCGATTCCATCCAGCTGTCCTTGACAGTGGACAGTACTTTCTTTAATGTCTTTTTCATTACTCGCTTTCTTTTTTTGTGAAACAATCTTTTTACCTTTCTGATACCTACTCTTAGGCACGTTATCCTATGGCGGGCGGAGCGGGTCCGGCCCATACGAAGGGGCTACTCTTCTTCAACCCCTTGCGCGAGTTTTCTGGGTGCAAAGGTAATGCCTTTTGCGTCATGCGGCACAAAAAACGAAGGCGAAAAGCGAAAAGAAAGGGGATTTCTTGACTTCCGTCAAATGTCTTGATACGTATCAATGCCACGTTGGCTCTGTCAGCTGCGCGCTTTGTCAGTGAGGTGTCCGCGCTTGTCAGTGACAACCTGTCGCGACGCCACAACAATGAGCAGCAGCGCCACGATGGTGGCTACCAATCCAGAAAAGGTCAGCAGCAGCGTAGCTACGACAGCCGTTAAGAGCGGCGTGCCAGCCAACAACAGTCCGCCCATCAGCAGGGGAAGTCCCACAAGGGCAGCCCGCGAAAACTTTCGGTAAGCGGGCAAGAACGATCGGTCGACAGCTCTGCGCAGCATGGGCACGACGGCTTTTGTCCACGTTGTGCCGTTGCCCAACAGATAGTAGTAGGTGTCGCTGAAACGCACCAGAGCGACGTAGTATTCCTTCAGCGCCCGTGGCAGCACCACGGCCATCTCGCATTGCAGGATGCCTGCCACCGGGATGAGCAAGGCGGCATGATGGACACGCCCTATGCTGTACATTGGGAGCATGCCGACGACGACGGCTGCGAGCATCGCCCCCAACACCGCAACGAACATCGACCGTCGGTTCAGTCGGGCGCGCATCATCACATACCAGGCGGCAAACAATGTCGTCAGGATGAGCCATAACAGGTTGAGCAGGATGTTATCTATTATCATCAATCCGTAGGCACAGCCACCCACAAGGGATGTCTGCACGATGAGTCTGACGGTGGCTATTGTCGCGCGTCGCGCACTCTTTGCCTGCAACAGATAGAAGAAGCTGATGGCCAGTGCTGCCATCACGATGGTCAGGATGATGCTTATGGTAAGATTCATTTCTGATGGTTGAAGGTTGATGGTTGAAGGTTGATGTATTGTGCTTCGCACAAGGTTGAAGGTTTCAGGGGCAATGTAGGGACGCGACGCGTCGCGTCCGCACCATGGGTTTTAAAACAGTTCTCCCTCGCGGGGTTCACGAGGTGGTGCGATCGGTTTGTTGGCGACAGGCTTCTCCCTGCACACCACCACGGCTTTCCCGCTCTGAGCCATTTGTCGGCAGAGCGTCTCGTCGTCGGCTCCGAAGATGCCTTCCACGAAGACAATCTGGCTGTCGCCCGTCGCGGCATTCTCTAAGAGGCGACGGTGTACCTCCTCGTCGCTCATCCCGCGGAAGCGTTCCTCGTCGGGCCATCGGAGGTTTTGCGGCACGTAGGCCATGAACTGTCGCAGCCAGCCAGCCGACCGTTCGTTGAGCGGTTCGCCGTCGATGCTGACGAAGCCCTCGTCTAAGGGGAGCAACCCCATCAGGGCATGGAGCAATGGCTTGTGAGCCTTTTGTGGAAGGTTGTCGACGACGCATGTCTGCCCTCCTTCAGCCCTGAGCGACAGGTTGATGAAGAGTGTCTCGCCGTTGTGCGTTAGTCGTCCGTTTTTCAGTTCGATGGTCATTGTTCTCTTTTTTATTCTATAGCTTCTATAGCTTCTATGAAAAACTATCAGAAGTCAAAGAAGAAGTCGTCCTCGTCTTCCACCTCAACCTTCTTCTTCTTTTGCGGCATCTCCTTGAGCTTGCCGTTCTCGTCGAAGAGACCGTAGGTGGTGCGCAGCACGAGGAACTCGGTGCGGCGGTTCAGCTGGTTGCAGATTTCTTCCTTCTCCTTGTCTTTCAGAGCGGTGATAAACTCCTCGGTGAGCACGTCGTCTGCCTTCAGCCAGGGGTAAGTCTCGGTGAGCTTCTTGCGCACCGTCTTCGGCTTCTCCTTGCCATAGCCCACGGCGGTCAGACGGTCGGCGGCGATGCCGTGTTCTATCAGGTAGTTGACCACCGATTCGGCTCGTCGCTGCGACAGCCGTTTGTTGTATTCCGCCCGTCCGCGGTAGTCGGCATGAGCGCTCAGCTCGATGGTGATGTTGGGGTTCTCGTTCAGCGTCTTCACCAGTTCGTCCAGCGCCTGTGTCGACTCCGGTCGCAGCGTCGCTTTGTCGAAGTCGTAGAAGATGTTGTCGATGAGCACCGGCACGCGGATGTTGGCCAGCGGAAACTGCAAGGTATATTCCTCCGATTCGGTGACGGGCTTGACGCTCAGTTCCTCTACATGGTTAAGGAAACCGTCGCACACAGCAAGGAAGATATAGTCGACGTTGGGCTTCACCTCCTGTTCGAACGAGCCGTCGCCCTTCACGCTGAGTTTCACGTTGGTGCCGTCGCTGCCCACCATGTGCACCTGAGCCGACGGCAGCTCGTAGGCATCCACCTCGTACACCCATCCCTTCACCGTCTGGATAATCTCTGGGTTCTCAAAGCTGTAGATATGGTCCCACCCGCGGCCGTCGCCACGGTTCGACGAGAAGAAGCCCTGGTTCTTCAGTCCCTCGAAGGTCATACCGAAGTCGTCGCCCATCGAGTTGAGCGGATAGCCCGGATGCTCCAGCTCGTAGCGTCCGTGCCGGTTCACCTTGGCGATGAAGATGTCGAGGCCCCCCAATCCGGGATGCCCGTTCGACGAAAAGTAGAAGTCGCCGTTAGGACGGAACGACGGGAACATCTCGTCGCCCTCGGTGTTGATCGGCTCTCCCAAGTTCTCCACGCCCCCCGTCCCGGCACTCGTCAGACGGACACGCCAGATGTCGAGTCCACCCTTTCCGCCGGGCATGTCGCTCGTGAAGTAGAGCCACTCGCCGTCGGGCGAGATGGCGGGATGGGCATAGCTCGACAGCGTGTCGTGTGTCAGCTCCAGCTTGTTGGGCTTGCCCCAGGCGGCATCGCTGCGGTTAGCCGTCACGATGGTGGCATATCGCGGGTAGTCGGGGTCGGTGGAGCATTGTGTGAGGTACATCGTCGAACCGTCGGGCTTGAAGCAGCAGGCTCCCTCGTCGTATTCCGAGTTGAGCCCCGTCTCTATTGTCTGTGGTCGACCCCACTTGCCTTTGTCGTCCTTCTGCGAGAAGAAGATGTCGCCCGGCTTGGCTCCCGTGATGCCGCTGAGCTCGTCGCCCTGGGCGTCGTTGCGCGTCGACGAGAAGTAGAGCTGGTCGTATTGGTCGCCGAAGAGCATCGGGCAGTAGTCGGCCCTTCTTGAGTTGAAGATGTCCATGCGCTTCACCGTATAGCGCGAGCCCATCTGCTTGATCTCCGGAGCCTCCTGCGCAGCCTTCAGTCCCGTACGGGCCAGTGTGTTGTCCGGCATACTGTCCAGAGCCACCTGAAACTCCTGCACCGCCTCCTTGTAGTTGCCGTTCTTCATCAGCTGGCGCGCTAAGGCCAGGTGCGTGTCGGCAACATCCTGATGGTAGCGCACAACGTTGCGGTAGGCCGCTATCGCCTTCTGCGTCGAGTTGATGCGCTCGTAGCTGTAGGCCAGCTTCTGTGATATCTGTCCTCGCTTGTCGCGGTCTTTGGCGGGTGTCTTGCTGTAGGCCGTCTTAAACTCCGAGGCGGCATCATAGTATTCGCCTAAGGCGAGATACTTCTCAGCCTTCTTCAGGTTGCGGTCGGCACCGCATCCTGTGAGCAAGGCCAGTCCTACTATATATATAATAAGGTATATCTTTCGCATTTGCTTGAGCGTTGTTGTGGTGCAGCCACTATTTCTTAATATAACGCGAAATCCGCCTAAATGTTGTGTCAGCGTCGTCGCAGTCTCCCGTTTTTACGAAGAATTAACATTGTTGCAGTGAAATACCGTTCTACTGAATATCGCGCGAGTTGACCAAAAAAATGTCCAATAGCTGGTCATCCGGTGACCAGCTATTCGTATCGTTTCATGATGCGTCCGATGGCCTTGTCGAGCGTTGTGGAAGGTTCGATGATGTTGTAGTCTTCCCAGAACTGTGGGTCGCGGAAGTAGTCGACGCGGTCGTAGAACATGTCGCGCGAGTCGAAGGTGTCGCGGCCCTTGATGGGGTGTACCTCCTCGTCGGCATAGCGGTCGGTGACCACCATCTCGCAGAAAGCCGTGAAGGATGTGGAGAAGAGCCTCCGCTTCCAGTCGCAGTTGAAGCGGAACGTGTTGCGCACGTAGCTGATGCGCGTCACGCTGCCCTCCTGTTTATAATCGATGAGCACCGACAGCTCCTTGGGCTTGAAGCGCACACCGGCGGGCTTCTTCACCAGCATGAACTGCGTCGCCTTGGAGCGGTCGCTCATGTCGAGTTCCAGTTCCACACGTGTGAAGGCCAGCGTCTCACGGTCGATGTAGAGTCGTCCGTAGTAGAGCGGGTAGGGCAAGACCACCCTTGGCGTGATGCCGACGACATACTGCTGGCGTCCGTCGATCTGCGTAGGCGGTCCCATCGAGAAAAAGTAGTTGTCGAGCTCTGCGGCATTGAGCAGCAGGGCGGTGTTCTTCACCACGTCGAGCTGTACGGGAAGCACCGGTCCGCCCATCACCTTCATGCTCAGCGTGTCGCCCTGTTTCGGACTGAGCAGGCGTCGTCCCTTCACAATGGCTACACCGTCGCGCCAGCCGTCGCGCCCGTAGGCCGACTTGTACATGTCTACCACACCTTCTGCCACGTAGATATAGTGCTGGCGCTTCATGGCCGTCTCGCGATAGAAGCCTTTGAAAAGCTCAGGGCGTCGGCTGTAGTTGGCCGGTATCTTGCTGATGGCGATGTCGACGAGCTGCCGCGGATTCTCTGGCCACACCACCACTTCGCCGAGGTTGATGGATGTCGCTTTCAGTTGGATGTCGAGCAGGATGGGCTCGCCATCGTTGCTGCCGGGCTTGCTCAGCTTGATGCGCCGAGCCTGATAGCCGAGGTGCGACACGAAGATGGCTTCGGGCGTCTGCTCCGTCTTCAGCGTGAAGTAGCCGTCGTCGTTGGTCACTACGGCGATGCTCGTGCCGGTCGCCGACACGCTGGCCTGTCCGATGGGGCGTCCTGTCTTGCTGTCGCTCACCGTTCCGCTCACCACCGTTCGCTGTGCCATCGTCAGCAAGGCGACAACCAGCAGCACCATTGTCATGCATATCTTCTTCATACTCATGCCAGTTTGTTATTCCAGTGCAAATATACGAAATAGCCTTCAAACGACCAAGAAAAAAGGATATAAATAGGCTGTTTTCTTTGAAGAATAGGTGCGTAATCGAAAAAAAAGGTGTAACTTTGCCCCCACAAGTAAGAAGAGAGAGATGGGCTATACGACAGAAAGATACACCGCCGAGATGAGTGCCGAGGCCTATATCGTGGGGTTCCGCGATGCCGAACGCTTCGTCGGCTACTGCCAGCAATGTGGCAACTACGGCCGGCGCCACGGCTGTCCACCCTTCGCCGACGACCCGCTGAAGATGATCAGCGGTTTTTCGAGGGTGCGCATCATCGGCGTGAAGATCGTGCCCGACGACCCGCTGCTGCCCCTTCGGGCTGCCAACGAACTGATGGAACCCGTCGTCAGGACGCTCAACGACGAGCTGCTCGACCTGGAGCAAGAGCTGGCCGGAAGAGCTTTCGGCTTCGTCGGCGCGTGTCCCTACTGCGGAGGAGCACCCTGTGCCCGCATCGAGGGACTGCCGTGCCGCCACCCAGAGAAGGTGCGGCCATCGCTGGAAGCCATCGGCTTCGATGTAGGCAAGACAGCAAGCCGTCTGCTGGGACTCGACATCAAGTGGAGCCACGACGGCCGCCTGCCCGAATATCTCACCCTTGTGTGCGGACTCTTCTATTCGACGAAAAGCTAACGACCCATGAAGATACTACATACCGCCGATCTGCATTTAGGACAGATCATCTATCAGAACTACGACCGAAGCGACGAACACCGCCACTTCTTCCGTCAGCTGGAGCAATGGTGCCAGGAGGAAAGCCCCGATGCACTGCTCGTCAGCGGCGATGTCTTTGACATCCAGCAACCGTCGGCAACGGTGAAGAAACGCTTCACCGACTATTTTGTCCATCTGCATCGCCAGTGTCCGCAGATGCACATCGTCATTACCGCAGGCAACCACGACTCAGCCTCGCGAATCCAGGCCGACAGCGCCGTGTGGCAGCTGGCCAATGCCCATCTGGTGGGTACGCCGCCAGCCGTCGACAGTCTTGACAGAGTGGACGGCTGGCAACAGTCGTTCGTGGTGCGTCTTGACAGCGGATATGTCGTGGCCCTTCCGTATATGACGGGCGACCGCCGCACCATCGTGCAGGCTATCCTCGACTATGTGGCACAGGAGAACACGCAGCAGCTGCCCGTCGTGATGATGGCCCACCAGGCCGTGACGGGCCTCGACCCGGCAGGGCATCATTTCGACATCGGCACATTGAAGACGCTCGACCCGGCTGCGATGGGCCATGGCTACGACTATCTCGCCCTCGGACATATCCATAAACCGCAGACGTTGGGCCATCCGGAGGATGCCGACTACCGGTCGGCGAGCTGCCATCAGGCACCCGTCGTCAGGTATTCGGGCAGCGCGCTGCATGTCAGTTGCGACGAGGCCTATCCGCATACGGTCAGCGTCGTGGAGATAGACCGCCACGGCGGACAGGTCAGTGTGCGGCAGAAACGCATCGACGAGCTGTGCCATTTCTACGTGCTGCCCTCCGACGGATCTTCCTTCACCTCGGCCGACGAGGCCTTGCAGGCTCTGGCTGACTTTGTCGGCAAGGGCGAACGGGGGTATATCCGCTTCTGTTTCGACGTACGTGCCGACCTTCCCTCCAACTTCGACCAGATGGTCTACGATGCCCTCCTGCCCTTCGACGACGAATGGCGCTACAATCCGAAGATGCTGTGGACGGGAGCTTCCGAGAAGAATGAGACGCGGAAGGACGAACTGGTGTTCGAAGTGGCCGAACTTCAACAGATGACCGACCCGATGATGTTCGTAGAACGTACCAAGGACCAGTATCCCGGACTCGACCTGGAGGACGTGCGGCAAGCCTTCGAAGAGGTGAAGGCTGAGATGCTCCTGCTGCGAGAGGAGAAAGAAGCCCGACGGCCTGCCGCCAGTCGCACCGACTCTCAAACACTTAATGCCACCGAACCATGAAACTGAAAGAACTACATATCCGCAATATCGCATCCGTTGAACGCGCCGACATCGACTTCGACAACGACCTGAACGATGCCCTCACGGGCGATGCAGCCTCCGTCTTCCTCATCTCGGGCGACACCGGGGCGGGGAAGTCGGTCATCCTCGACGCCATCGCAATGGCGCTCTATAAGAAAACGCCACGCATCGCCGACGTGGCCAATGCCACCCGCAACGACTATACCGATGCAGAGGGCGAACAGCTCCGCGTGGCCAGCATCGAGCAGTACACGCGGCTGGGCATCTCCGACAAGGACGAGAGCTACAGCGAGGTGGTCTTCGAGGGCAACGACGGCAGAACGTATCATGCTCGCCTCAAGCTGGGCATGAAATTAGGAACGAAAGACAAGACAACGGGCATCCGACCGATGAAGCACCGTCGGCCGATATGGGAGATAAGGACCGACAATGCCGACTGGACGAAGGACAGCGTGGAGCAGACCATCCTACAAGCCGTAGGACTCGACTTCCAGCAGTTCGGACGTATGGCGATGCTTGCCCAGGGGCAGTTTGCCAACTTCCTGACAGGCGACAAGAAGGAGCGCGAGGCCATTCTCGAACAGCTCACCAACACCCAAATCTTCTCTGCCTATGGTGAGGCTATCAGTAGTCTGTGGAGCAAGGCAAAGAAGCAGCAGGACAATATCCAGACCATCTACGACACCGAGAAACCTCATACGCTGAGCGACGAAGAGGTGGAACAGCTGACGAAGGAACTGTCGGAAGGCAAACAGCAGAAGGATGCACTCGACCGACAGATACAGGCACTCGACGACAGACTGAAGCAGGTGGGCCTCGCGATGCAGAACATACAGGTGCAGCGGGAGGCCCGTCGGCAGCGCGAACAGCTGCTCAACGTCATTGACGGCGAAAGGTATCGGCAGAGCAAGACACTCTTCACCGACTGGGATGCCACCACGCAGCAACGCCAGCAGCTCGCTCTGCTGCAAAGGGCAAAGGGCGAAGGGCAACAGGCAGAGCGAGAGCTGCGTGCTTCGTACGACGAGTTTGTGATGCTTTCTGCAGATATGGCACAGCGGCAAGCTGAAGCCAAGTCGCTGTACGACGAAATGCTGCAGAACCGCCAATGGCTCGAACAGCACAAACCGTACGAAGGTATTTTCGCTAAAGCGGGAGAGGCCGATGTGAAGATAGACCAATATCTGGTCAACCTCCGGAATGCGCTGCAGAAAGAGCAGCTCCTCGGGCAGGAACGGAACACCACGGCAACGCTCTGCAAGGCTGAGGAGGCTGCTAAGGCGAAAGCCGACGAGGCCGACATGGCCGTCAGGGCGAAGGAAACGGTCATCGACCGCCTGCGACAGCAACGCGAAGCGCTCCGCCCGCAAACCATCAGCGAAGCACTCAGCGCGAAGGATGCCTACAAACACAAGGTAGAAGAACTGCGGAAGGCCTACGACACGCTGCTGTCGAACCGGAAGGATGCCGACGCTCTGCGCGACGAGATGCAACGCGAAGAAGCCCGACGGCAACAGCTCAAAGCGACCTACGAGAAAGCGGATGCCGATTACCAAGCACGAAAGGCGGAGGCCGAGAAAGCCGACAAACGCCTCAACACGATGAGGATGAGCGTCAACGACACCATCGTCAACCTGCGCCATCGACTGAGAGACGAGCATACCGAGACCTGTCCGCTCTGCGGCGGAACCATCGACCACGACCATCTCGACGACGATTTTGCTGGCGTCATCACTCCGCTTGAGGAAGAACAACGACAGGCGCATGAAGCACTCAAGATAGCGACGAAACAGCGCGACGACTCGAAAGAAGCTTACGCCATGTTCGACGGAGCACAGAGGAATAAACAGCAACAACTCGCCAAGGCCGACAAGAAAAACACCGCTGATAGGCAACAGCTGGAAGCCCTGGCCTCGCTCGTCGGGATGCAAACGCAGGAACCGCTCATCCCGCAGATAGAGAAAGCCCTGACAGCTGCCGAGGCTGACATCACAAAGTTGAAAACCTCCCTCCAGGAGGCGGAAAGGCTGCTGGCCGACATCAACAAGCTGGAGACGGAGAAGAAACCGCTCAACGATGCGAAGGTGGAGGCCGAGAAGACGAAGGCGAAGGCAGAGAACGCTGTGAAGACGAATGCCGAAAACATCGCGCGGTTGACCCGGGAGCATCAGCAACTGCTCAGCGACGGCATGAAGCTGAAGACTGAGATCGACTCCCTGCTGGCTGACTACGATGCCGACTGGCTGAAACACACGGAAACGACGCGGCAACAGCTGAAGGCCGATGCACAGGAATATCAGCAACACCAGCAACTGCTCAACAGCCAACAGTATTCGTACAACAGCATGAAGACCCTGACAGACTCTCTCTCGCAAATGCAGGAAACCATCCGCCAGAGCTGTCAGTCCGCGCTCCCGGAAAACACGATGAGCTCGCTCGGGAACATTTCTCGCTCCTCGCTCCCCGCTTCCCGCTCACCGGAAAAAATCACGACCGAATGGACATCGCTCTTGGGACAAGTGAAAACACTTACAGGGAAGATTCTTGACAGCAGGGCTGCCGTCAGCACAGCCACTGAGCAGCTGCAGCAATACTACCGCTCGACGGGAAAGACCGAACAGACGCTCATCACGCTGTCGGCACAGGAAGAAGAGGTGAGCATAGCCCGGCAGTTTGTCACGACGACCGACTCTCAGCTGAAGTCGCGCAACGATGCCGTCAGCGACGCGCAACGACAGATAGACAGCGCCTTGAAAGCACTCGCCCTTGACAACCTCTCGCAACTGCCCGACCCGCAACAGTTGCTCGGTGAGAAGTCTGCCATCAACACCCAGCGCGACGAGCTGCTCTCGAGGATGGCGCAGATGGAGAACCGGCTGACGACGCACCAGAATAACATACGGCGACTCCGCGAGATAGAAGGCCGGCTCGCACAAGCCAAGCAACGCTTCGCCCGGTGGGACAAGCTCTACCGTATCTTCGGCGGAACACGGTTCCGCACACTGGTGCAGACCTATATCCTCCGTCCGCTACTGAACAACGCCAACATCTATCTGCGGCAGATAACAGACCGCTACAGCCTCACCTGCAGCGAGGACAACGAGCAGCTGAGCATCCTCGTACTCGATGCCTACAACAAGAATCAGGTGCGCAGCGTCACCGTCCTCTCCGGAGGCGAACGCTTCATGATCTCGCTGGCCCTCTCGCTGGCCCTCTCGTCGCTCAACAGGCCCGACATGAACGTCAACATCCTCTTCATCGACGAGGGCTTCGGTACACTCGACGAGAAGAGTCTCGACTCCGTGATGTCTACTCTGGAGAAACTTCAGGAGATAGCCGGACAGACCAACCGACGGGTGGGCATCATCTCTCACCGCGAAGAACTCGACGAGCGCATCCCCGTGAAGATACAGGTGGTCAAGAAAGGTGAGGGACGCAGTCTCGTCGAGGTGAACAATTCGTTTTCAACATTTTAATCTCTTTTTCTGTATGACTTCCCCAACTACCCAACAACCCCCCGGTCGCATCGTCCGTAAGGCAGTATTGCCTGCCGACGGCGACAGCATCTTAGAGATATTTTCTGCCGCCAAGGCCATCATGCGCGCTGCTGGCAATGCAAGCCAGTGGAGTGATGGCTACCCCTCGTTAGAGGTCGTCAGAAGCGACATTGAAAAGGGTGGGGCCTTTGTCGTTGCCGACAATGGACTCATCGTGGCCTATTTCGCCTTCCTGCCTTCGCCAGAGCCGACCTACGCCGAGATAGAGTGCGGGCAGTGGCTCGACGACGTGCTGCCCTATCATGTCGTCCACCGTATCGCAAGCGTCCCCGAGGCGCATGGCATCTTCCGCTCCGTCATCGACTTCTGCTTCCGTCACGACCGGAATATCCGCATCGACACACATCGTGACAACCACATCATGCAGCACGTCATCCTCCGCCACGGCTTCACCTATTGCGGCATCATTCATCTTGCCAATGGCGACGAGCGGTTGGCTTACCAACGTATCGATACATAGCTCATCTCTTCATGGCTTGGAAGAAGAAATACCGTTGCGCAGACTGCCGTTACGAGGCCGATGTGTACGAAGGGCGTGGCTTGTTCCGTCAGCAGATCGTGGCGATGTCGTGTCCCGACTGCCATACGGTTCAGAACATCGTCGTGGGCGGCATCATCGCCGATGTGGCACCCTCCTACAGGAGCGAGGTGGGCCGTCTGTGCCTGCAATGTGGCAGCGACCGGATTCGCCTCTGGGACATGAAGACCTGTCCAAAGTGTCAAGGCCAGATGCAATACACCGGCGAAAAGGAGTTCTGGACCTGAGCTGCCAGAAAGTTGCTCATCTCTTATGCCACACTACCATAGTGTTGGCTGACGTAGTTATACACAGCATCGCGGTAGTAGTTGATGCTTTCGTCGGAATAGCTCTCGGGGAGTTCCTTCCAGAGGATGTCACGGATGGTGATGATGATAGATGCCCGCGTTTCCTGCTTGTCGAACGGATGGTCCATCGTGGCAAGTTGTGTTTTTATCTTCTCCAGCAATTCTTTGGCGACGACCTTTAGCTTCTTGATGTCTTCCTTTGAGAGGTCATCTTTCATCAGCACATCGTACATGGAGAGTTGTTCGTCATTCTCAAAACCTTCGCGAATGTAGCGTTTCTCCTCTTCGGTCAGTTCGTGGGAGAGTTTCATCAGTTCCGTGAAGGTCTTCTCTATCGTGGCCCGGTTCTGCTCCTGGTTGTAGTCATTAATGATTTCCTGATACTTCTCGTAGAAATTGATACGTGAGGGATTCTGAGCCAGCATCTGGGCAATACGCTCCTGCAGCAGGTCCTGAATATCTTTCAGCACGAGGTTCTTCTCTTTGCTCTTGG
>JAGBLC010000177.1 GCA_017635615.1 Prevotella sp. | reverse complement strand
GTTTTGAAGTTTTGCGTAGCAAAGATAATGAATTTTCTATAGAAAATCGGACTTTGTAACATCATTTTAACGCGTATTTTTGTTCAAACGATTGCACTGAACCTATATACTTATCACCCGAAATCGCTCAATTCCGGTTACATATTCACTCGATTTGCATGCTGATTCAACATCAATAACGCATCAACATGGGGGATATTGCAATGCTATTTGCGGCATGTTGGCGTGCAATCTGCGGCAAATCCCAATACTACATTAATAAAGTAGTCAGACTACCTTATTAATGTAGTGAGACTACTTTATTAATGTAGCGAGACTACTTTATTAATGTAGTATCGTGATTTGCCATAAATTGTGATGGGAGGCGCACTCTATTCTATCAGGAGCCGCACCTCATTGATGTCCATACCCAGACTGGAGGCGATGTCCTCCACAGAAAGGTTGGCCGATCGGAGCAACTGGATAGACTTCTTTAATGATGCATCTTTCTGCTCTATCTGAGAACGCTGCTCGTCAAGAATTACCTTCTGCTCGTTAAGGATTACCTTCTGCTCGTCTATTTGAGACTTCTGCTCGTCAAGGATTACTTTCTGCTCGTCTATTTGAGACTTCTGCTCGTCTATTTGAGACTTCTGCTCGTCTATTTGAGACTTCTGCTCGTCAAGGATTACCTTCTGCTCGTCAAGGATTACCTTCTGCTTGTCAAGGATTACCTTCTGCTTCGCCAGTTCATAGTCGCGGTGGAGAATCTCCGTGTCGCGGCGCTCGATGACAGAGATAAACTCCTCCTCGATGTTCATATCCTGGCGCAGCTTCGAGTCGCCAGCAGCCATAGCCAACCTCTGGACGATATGCTCCATGTCGGCATCGCCACTGTAGAAGCTGTCGTCGATATTGAGCACCTTACGGTTCTGTCCGTCTTTATTGCTTTGGTCGAAAATGCTCAACACCTTCTCCAAACGGCTGTGTCCGTGCTGACCATCTGACAGCTTGCCGCGCAGAAGGGGTATCTGTACAATGATGCTGTCGTGCGTCAGACTGTCGACAAAAGGATTGGGCAAGCCCTTTGTCACCAACTTGCCATTGTAGTCGTACGACTCATGCTTGACATATAACACTGGTTCGTCGATGTCGCCCACCTGATGCCCCAGCAGATAGACAGCCACCATGGGCAGTGCGTTCACACCGCCTTCCAGCATGTTGTCGGGATTGTCGTACTGAACACCGAGATACTGGCGGAAGCGCAACGTTTCCGTCTCAAGCCAGGTCTTCTGCAGTTCTATCAGGATGAGGTGTTCCGAGCCGTCGGCTTGCCGGACACGGGCTCCGAAGTCGATGCGGAGAATAGACACCGAGTCGCGTTTGTCGTTGACATACTCATGGGGGCGCATCTCCACCTCTATAATGTCCTCTTTCAGCAGGGCCGACAAGATGGTGCGGGCGATACGCTTGTCCTCCATCAGATACTTGAACACAACGTCATAGATTGGATTGGCTACGGTAATCATAAGCTTCTTTCTGTTTTGATTGCTGCAAAAATACACATTATTTCCCAATAAACAAAACTTTAGGCCAAAAATCTGATAAATCGCTCAAAAGAAAGGAAAAACGCCGGAAAGTTTGCTGTTATCGGAAAAAGTTGTACTTTTGCAAAAGCAATACAACAAAAGTCAGTTAATCGAGTATAAAAGACATACACTACTGGTATATGGAGTTTCAGACCTACACTTTAGGAAACGGACTGCGCGTCATCCTGTTGCCCACTCGGTCGCGCGTGGTCTACTGCGGCTATGCCATTGCTGCAGGCTCGCGCCACGAGGAACCGGGCGAGGAAGGGTTGGCCCACTTCTGCGAACATCTCACGTTCAAAGGCACCGAACACCGCAGCGCCTTGCAGATTCTCAACAGTCTCGAACGCGTCGGCGGCGACCTCAATGCCTTCACCAACAAGGAGCATACCGTCTACTACGCGATGGTCATGCAACAGCATCTTGGCCGCGCCATCGACCTGCTCACCGACATTGTCTTTGCCAGCACCTATCCGCAGGCAGAGATAGACAAGGAAGTGGAGGTGGTGTGCGACGAGATAGAGAGCTACAACGACTCGCCGGCCGAACTCATCTATGACGAGTTTGAGAACCTGCTCTTCAATAATCATCCCCTGGGACACGCCATCTTAGGCGAAGCCAAGCAGCTGCACACCTATACCACTGCCGACGCCCTGAGATTTGCACGACGACACTACCGACCGGACAACGCCGTGTTCTTCGTTTCTGCCGATGTCACGATGAAACAGTTGGTCAGGATGACAGAAGCAAGGATGGAGGGGGTGAGGGAGTTCGAAGGTACGGGGGTGCGAGGGTACGAAGGTGCGAGATTACCATCCGGCCTTCCATCCCAGAATATATCGGCCCTTCCACCCCAGCATAATCCAGGCCTTTCTGCCCAGGATATTCCAGACCTTTCTTCGGCCTCACGCGAAATCATCCGCCATCGCGGCACCCATCAGGCACACGTCGTCGTGGGCTGCCCGGCCTTCAACATGCACGACGACCGCCGCATCGCCCTCTTCCTGCTGAACAACATCTTAGGCGGACCGGCCATGAACTCACGACTGAACCTCGCTTTGCGCGAACGTCGCGGACTGGTCTACACCGTAGAAAGCTCGATGGCCACCTACAGCGACACGGGGGTGTGGACCACCTACTTCGGGTGCGACACGAAAGATGTGAAACGCTGTCTCCGGCTGGTGCGCCACGAACTGGACCGGCTGATGGAGCGTCCGCTCAGCGAGTCGCAGCTGCGTGCCGCCAAGCGCCAGTTGATAGGACAGCTGACCATTGCCACCGACAACCGCGAGAACTTCACCATCGACGTGGCGAAGAATTATCTGTATGGCGGTTGGGAGAAAGACATCGACCAACTGCTGGCGAAAATCGAAGCCCTCACGGCCCAACAGCTGCACGAGGTGGCCTGCCTGCTCTTCACCGAACAACGCATGACCACCTTGGTGTACGAATAATGCGCGATTTCAACTGTTGTCGCGAATTGGAGAATTAGAGAATTTGTTTGCGAAGAAAGGAATTCTACGGAATTGGCGAAGTTACAGCAGGCTTTTCCCCTGGTGCATCCCAAACACTCTCGCCGCTTGCGGCGAACAATTCTTAAAATTCACTTCTTAATCCACGAAACTCTCTAATTCTCTCATTCGGGACAAATATAAAATAACATGACTGAGAATTTACGAAGTCATACAATTCGCCAATTCTCTAATTCGTGATAAATAGAACATCCCGATAGGGATGACGAAAGGACGTCCGACACATCATTTTTCTACTCTTCTTCCAGTCGTTCAATATATTGATAAAGCTTGGCATAGAAGGGATGGCGGCCAAGCGTCTGGGTGTCGCCTAATATAATGAGTTTCATGCGTGCGCGTGTGATGGCAACGTTCATGCGGCGCAGGTCGCTGAGGAAGCCTATCTGCCCGTCGTCGTTAGCACGTACCAGGGAGATGAGGATGACATCGCGCTCCTGTCCCTGAAAGCCGTCGACGGTGTTGACGCTGATGAGGTGACGATAAGGCTTGAAGAACTCGCGCTTGCGGATGAGCTGTCGCAGATACTGCACCTGGGCGCGGTAGGGCGAGATGATGCCCACATCGACCTGCTCGTCGAGAATACGCTGACGGCCTATCTTCTCGAAATAGTGCTGCAGCACAGCCAGCGTCAGCTCGGCCTCCGTCTTGTTGATACGCCCGAAGGTCTCGCCGACAAACTCCTCGCGGGCATCGATATCTGACGTGTCGACCCACATGATGGGCAGGTCGTAGTCGAGGATGCCGCGGTTGCTGACCGACGGTGCCGACTCCACCTGCCCGTGGTAGAACCACTCGGAGGAGAAGTGCATAATCTGGTCGTTCATGCGATACTGCATCCGCAGCAGCGTCACCACCTCGGGTTTGTTCTCTACGATACGCTCCATGAGCGTCTTGTCCAGTCCGGCACGCTTGGCAGCCATGCTCTTCACCGTGGGCGGCAACTGACAATAATCGCCAGCCAGGACGACGCGCGACACCTTGCGGATGGGTATCCAGCAGGCGGCCTCAAGGGCCTGGGCTGCCTCGTCGATGAAGAGTGTCCCGAACTTCATCCCCTGCAACAGACGGTTGGCACTGCCCACCAACGTACAGGCCACGACACGTGCCTCGCCAAACAGCTGGGCGTTGATGCGTATCTCTATCTCGGCAGCACGGCTCTTCAGACGGTCCATCTTCTGATGGAAGCTGCTGTCGCCACGATGGCGTTTCTGCCGCATCTCGCGAATGGTCTTTCTGATGGCCCACAGCTGCGGATAGTCGGGATGCGCCTCGAAGCGCCGCTCGTAGGTGAACGACAGCATCTTGTCGTTGACGCGTGTGGGATTGCCGATGCGCAGGACGTTCACCCCACGGTCCATCAGCTTTTCCGATATCCAGTCTACCGCCATGTTACTCTGCGCACAAACCAACACCTGTGGCTCGCGCCGCAATGTCTCATAGATGGCTTCCACGAGGGTCGTTGTCTTGCCCGTCCCCGGCGGTCCGTGTACGATGGCGACATCCTTTGCCCGCAACACTTGGTTGACGGCTTTCTCCTGCGTGGTATTGAGGTAAGGGAAGCGCATGGGTTCGAAGGTGAACTGACTGGCCTTCTGCGTCTTGGAATAGAACAAGTCGCGCAGCTGTGCCAATCGGTTGTCCTTGGCATTGATGGTGCGCTCCAAGGCATCGGCCATCGTGCGGTAGCTCGTCGCGTCGAAGGAGAGCTGTATGCCAAGGCCTTCGGTGTTCTGCAGTTCGATGATGCTCGCGTTGTCGGGAACGGCTACCACCATGCGGTCGCCGTCGACATAGCTCACCGTCGCGGTGTATTTAAAATAATGTATATTGCTTCCTGTTAAGCTATTCTCGTGGCCCGCACCTCGCACCTCGCACCTCGAATTAAAGAATGTTACCGGACGGCCAAACTCAAAGTTGTGCTCGATGTCCTCATCGGCAGTGCGGTACACCTCAACGACGAGCTGGTTCATGCTGTTGTAGTAGCTCTTGCCGACACGTAAGGGCCACCATGCGTCACCTCGCTTGATGAGACGGCGCATGCCACGGGTTTCCGTCTGCTGGCGGAAGGCTTCGCGCTCGGCGGCATACTCCATGTCGAGCAGCAGGCGCTGTTGCAAAAGACTCTGTATGGCGTTGTTCATTGCTCTTCGATTCCTTACTTGGGCGGTGCAAAGGTAATAAATAGTTCATAGTTTATAGTTCATAATTCATAATTTTTATAAAAACAATATTAAATTCTTTGCAATTTAACCAAATTGCACTATCTTTGCACTGAGAATCATTATTTATAACAGATATTATGGACAACCAAAAAAGTACACTCGCAGCCCGACTGCTCGACATCAAAGCCATCAAGCTGCAGCCCAACAACCCCTTCACATGGGCCTCGGGATGGAAGTCGCCCTTCTATTGCGACAACCGCAAGACGCTCTCTTATGCCGACCTGCGCAACTACATCAAGCTGCGCATCGTCAATGCCATTCTTGAAAACTTCGCCGATGCCGACGTCGTAGCCGGTGTGGCTACAGGAGCCATCGCACAGGGTGCCCTCGTGGCCGATGCGCTGAACATGCCCTTCGTCTATGTACGGCCGAAACCGAAAGATCATGGCATGCAGAACCTGATTGAAGGCGACCTGCAGGCGGGCCAGAAGGTGGTCGTCGTGGAAGACCTTATCTCCACGGGAGGCAGTTCGCTGAAAGCCGTAGAGGCCATCCGTCAGGCAGGCTGCGAGGTCGTTGGCATGGTGGCCAGCTATACCTACGGTTTCCCCGTGGCAGAGAAAGCCTTTGCCGATGCCGGCGTGAAGCTCATCACCCTGACCGACTACGAGCATGTCGTGGCCAAGGCCCTCGAGACGGGCTATATCCAGCAGGCCGACACGCAGCTGCTCACCGAATGGCGCCAGGCACCCGACAAGTGGTGTCAGTAACAATTCATCACCACCCAACACCCATCACCCAAACATGAGTAAATTCGAAAGTAAGATACAACAGGTTCCTTACACGCAGCAGAGCGTGTACAACATGCTCAGCGACCTGAGCAACGCCGAACGCGTGAAGCAGCGCGTCGACGACGACCAGATACACAGCATGGAGTTCTCCAACGACAGCCTGAGCGTCAACGTGCCGCCCATCGGCAAGATAGCCATCCAGATTGTCGACCGCGAAGAGCCCAAGTGCGTCAAGTACAAGTCGGTAGACTCTCCCCTACCCTTCAACCTGTGGGTGCAGATGCTCCCCGTCACCGACACCACGAGCAAGATGAAGCTCACCCTCGAGGCCGAGCTCAACTTCATGATGAAGGGCATCGTGAGCAAACCGCTGCAGGAAGGTCTCGAAAAATTAGCCGAGGCACTGGCCTCCATCCGCTATGAATAGAGGTAAGAGGACGGAGGTGAGAGGTGAGAGGTGCGAGGTGAGAGGTAATAGATTGCATACTGGCATCGCCATTACTATCCTTTCGCTATTCTCTCTCCTCGCTCCACTCTCCACGCTCCTCGTAACATTCGCTTCCTGCGGTGAGTCGGAGTTTGAATACTCCAACCACCGGGCTCACTTCACCTACGACAACTCCATCCATCTCGATGCCACACTCGCAGCGGCGATGAACCCCATGTCGCCAGGCATCTTCTGCCGCATCAGCCGCAGCACGACGGCCTACTTCGACTTCGAGAACAACCAAAACATGAACAGCCGCGTGGCCGTCAACGCCGTGGAGCAACAGCGCATCTGCGAACTCGGCACCTACAACGCTTCAGGCATCATCGTGGGATATGGCACTCTGGACAGCCCGCCCACCTTCTTCGCCTACGACGCACAGTGCCCCAACTGCTATGAAGAGAGCAACATGCCGCGCTACCAGCTCTCCATGGCATCCGACGGCACAGCCTCCTGCCGCAACTGCAAACGACAATACGACATGAACAACGGGGGCATCATCACCAACGGCTCGCAAGGCAACAAGCTCATACGCTATCGCGCCTCGACGACTGGTCCTATGGGCGTCCTCTCCATCAACAACTAAAACTGTTCTCAACGTCTTATCCTCAGATACAAGCTGTGAAAAATAGTTTGAACCGATATACGCTTTCTGTAGTTTGTGCTGTCTTGATTGTCATCGGATGCACATCCAGGAAGACCATACCCGCACCTGCCGACTCACAGTATCTGGAAAGACGTGCCACCGAACTCTACGAGAAGGCACCCGAACGGGCTTTAGCACTCATTGATTCGGCAGAGCAGACGGGAACGATGCCCAACTTCCGGGCCGACCTGCTGCGGGCAAAACTCTTCACCCTGTCGACAGCCAACCAGCGACAGGATGTGGCCCTCCAGATTGCAGAAGGCCTGCTCTCGCACGACTCGGTGAAGGGGAATGCTTTGCGCCAGCAAGAGGTGCTGCAGCTGTTGCTCAACGCCTCGCGTATGCGTCACGACGACGAGCAAAGCATGCGCTGGGCCACGCAATATACCAACCTGCTCAATAGTCTGGGCAACGAGAGCGAGGCTCTTCGCACAGAGGCCGAGATAGGCCTTATCATGACGCATCTCGGACAAGTCTCCGAAGGTATGCAGAAGATCGACCACGCCATTGCGCGCCTCGACGCCATGTCGGGGTTCAATGCGATGCTGGCATACATCCTCGCCTCAAAACGTAAGATCACGGTGCTGCGAGAAACCGGCCAACACGCCGACATACCTGATGTAGCCCAGGCTATTCAAGCGCATTTAGACAAGATGCTGGCAAGCCCCAACGACTATATCGACGGTTCGCAGCATGCGCCAAAGGATGTAGAGCAACTCGAAGACTACTGCGACTTCTACGGCGCACAAGCCACTGCCTTCAAGGC
>JAGBLC010000176.1 GCA_017635615.1 Prevotella sp. | reverse complement strand
GTGGGCGACCCCGAATATGTGCCTGGCGAGAGAGACTGGGTCTACGGCATCAAGTGTAAGGGAAGGCTCGTCGGCACGGGGCAGCGCGTACCGGTAGACGCTTACATCATCATCCAAGTGGGCGACGGCCGCCGCGACCTCTCCGACAGCGTGGCCTACATGGAGGCCGAGCCCGTTCAACATGAGGAAACAGAAGAGGTAATCATCGACGGCGACAACCCCACCGGCAACGAAGGCGGTGCAGAGGAAGTCGACGAGTTTGAGGTGGTCACCTCGCCAGAGGAATAAGCAATGACAGACAGCAATATCTCCATAAACGCACAACCCATAGAGAATCCGGATAGTTTCGACTATCTTGACAGTCTGAACAGTCCGGACAGTTTCGACAATCCAGATGATCTGGATAGTCTCAACAGTCTCGAGAATGAAGACGACGGACAGCTGTACGAGCATTTCCGCATCGTGGCCGACCGTGGTCAGGTGCCCACACGTGTCGACAAGTTTCTCTTCGAGCATCTTCAGCACTCCAGCCGCAACCGTATTCAGAAAGCGGCCGAGGCAGGCTTCATTCACGTCAACGAACAACCCGTCAAGAGCAACTACAAGGTGCGCCCCATGGACGTGGTGACGCTGATGATGAACCGTCCGCGCCACGACGACACCATCGAGCCGGAAGATATCCCGCTCGACATCGTCTATGAGGACGACCAGCTCATGGTGGTCAACAAACCGGCCGGCATGGTGGTTCATCCCGGATGCGGCAACTACCACGGCACGCTCGTCAACGCCATTGCCTGGCATCTGCGCAACCTGCCCTCCTACGACCCTAACGACCCGGAGGTAGGACTCGTCCATCGCATCGACAAAGACACCAGCGGCCTGCTCGTCGTAGCAAAGACACCAGAGGCGAAGTCGAACCTCGGCGTCCAGTTCTTCAACAAGACGACGCACCGCAGCTACAACGCCTTGGTATGGGGCAACCTCAAAGACGACGAGGGGCGCATAGAGGGCAACATCGGGCGCGACCCCAAGGACCGACTGCGGATGAGTGTATTCCCTCCCGACTCGGAAATCGGCAAGCCCGCCGTCACCCACTATCGTGTGCTGGAACGCTTCGGATATACCACTTGGGTGGAATGTATCCTCGAGACAGGACGGACACACCAAATCAGGGCACACATGAAGCACATCGGACATCCGATGTTCTGCGACGAGCGATACGGCGGGACTGAGATTCTGCGAGGAGAGCGCAGCTCCACCTACCGTGCCTTCATCCAGAACTGCTTCAAGCTCTGCCCACGACAGGTGTTGCATGCCCGAACGCTTGGCTTCGTCCATCCCACCACCCGTCAGCAGATGGACTTCACGTCCGAGCTTCCTGCCGACATTGCCGCCCTCATCGCCAAGTGGCGCGCCTATGTCGGTGGCACCACCCGCGACACGTTCGAACAAGAATCCCGCTGATCAAAAAAATCTCAATAATCACAATAATCACAAAAAAAAACAACAAATCACAATGAAACCCATCAGAAGAAACATAGCCATCGTCTGCGGTGGCGACTCACAGGAATATGTCGTATCAATGCGTTCGGCCCAAGGCCTCTACTCTTTTTTCGACAAGGAGCGCTACAACGTCTACATCGTCGAGATGCGAGGTCTCGACTGGCATGCCGTGCTCAGAGACGGAACAACGGCTCCCATCGACCGCAACGACTTCTCGTTCAAAGAGGGCGACAAACTGGTCGTCTTCGACTATGCCTACATCACCATCCACGGCACACCCGGAGAGAACGGCCTGCTGCAGGGCTACTTCGAGCTCATCCACCTGCCCTACAGCACCAGCGGCGTGCTCGTCGAGGCCATGACGTTCGACAAGTTTGTCCTCAACAACTACCTGCGCGGCTATGGTGTCAGCGTGGCCGACAGCCTGCTCATCCGCCGTGGCTATGAAGAGCTCGTCAGCGACGACGAGGTGGAAGAGCGCATCGGAATGCCCTGCTTCGTCAAGCCCGCCGCCGACGGCAGCAGCTTCGGTGTGTCGAAGGTGAAGAACAAGGACCAGCTGGCCCCGGCCATCCGCAAGGCGATGATGGAGAGCGACAGCGTCATGGTGGAAAGCTATATGGAGGGTACGGAGGTGACCGTAGGCTGCTACAAGACCCGCGAGAAGACCGTCATCTTCCCGCCCACCGAAGTGGTTACCACGAACGAGTTCTTCGACTACGATGCCAAATACAACGGACAGGTGGACGAGATTACACCGGCCCGCATCTCCGACGAGCTTACCAACCGCCTGAAGCAGCTCACCAGCCATATCTACGACATCCTCCATTGCAACGGCATCATCCGCATCGACTATATCATCAGCAAAGAACAGAAAATCAGCATGCTCGAGGTGAACACAACGCCTGGCATGACGGCCACCAGTTTCATTCCTCAACAAGTGCGCGCTGCCGGACTGGACATCAAAGATGTACTAACCGACATAGTAGAAAACCAATTCGTATAAAAGCAACATTTTAGATTTGCACATTTTAACCCATAAATGTAAAGATTCGGAACTTTCTACACCTAAAAAGTATGAAAAATGTTAATCTTGTGCAGATTTTTGCATAAATCCTTTGTGGATTAAAAAAATACAGTACCTTTACACTCGGAATGTAAATCATTCTAATGTAGTAGTTTTCTCATAACAAATTATTAAGAAGCAGGAGCTTGCGATAAGTTCCTGCTTCTGCGTGTTTTGTCGAATCTAAAAAAAAAGAAAGCAGAAGCTTGTAGTAAGCTCCTGCTTCCGATTGTTGATACTGAACTGTTTTTTCAGCAGTTATCCGGTTATTGATACTGAAAACTATTTCAGCAGTTTCTCCTCCAGATGCTTCAGCATGTCCTTCGTCATCAGCTCCAGGTCGTAGTCGGGCATCCAGTGCCACTCCTGACGGGCACAGCTGTCGTCCATCGAGTTGGGCCAGCTCTCAGCAATGCTCTGCTTCAGCGGGTCGACATCGTAGACCATCTCGAAGTTGGGCTTGTGCTTCTTGATCTCGGCGTAGATCATCTCGGGATCGAAGCTCATGGCAGCTATGTTGAAACCATTGTGGTGGATCAGCTTTGACGGATTGGCCTCCATCAGCGTGATGGCTGCCTTCAGGGCATCGGGCATATACATCATGTCCATGAAGGTACCCTTGGCTATCGGGCAGACGAACTTCTCGCCACGGACGGCGTTGTAATAAATGTCGACGGCATAGTCGGTCGTGCCGCCACCCGGAGGTGTCACATAAGAGATGATGCCGGGGAAGCGCACCGAGCGCGTGTTGACGCCATACTTCGTGTGATAATAGTCGGAGAGCAACTCTGTCGTCACCTTCGAAACGCCATAGATGGTACGCGGACGCTGGATGGTGTCCTGCGGTGTCTGGTCGTGCGGCGTATTCAGGCCGAACGAACCGATACTGCTGGGAGTGAACACGGCGCAATAGTTGACGCGCGCCACCTCCAGAATGTTCCACAGTCCGTCGATGCCTATCTTCCAGGCCAGACGGGGCTTCGACTCTGCCACCACCGACAGCAGGGCTGCCAGGTTGTAGATGGTGTCAATCTTATACTTCTTGACAATGGCATCAATGCCTTCAGGGTCGGTGACGTCGGCTATCTCTGCCGGACCGCCCTCCAGCAGGTCGCCCTTCGGCTCTGCTCCGGGGATGTACCCGGCTACAACATTGCTACCACCATAGATACGACGCAACTCACGCGTCAGTTCCGAACCGATCTGACCGGTCGAACCTATAACAAGGATATTTTTCATGTTATTACTATTGTTATTGATAGATTTCGCGGTGCAAAATAAGCGATTTTTTTTCAAATATCTGCATCCGAACGGATAAAAATGCGTAAAAAACACATCGAAATGTCAAATACTGCCAAAAAAGGCCTTTTATCTCGGATTTTTTGTGTTACTTTGCAGGGTAAAAGAGCAATATAATCTTTATAAAATAAAACAGTAAATCGTCAATCATTAAATTGTAATTAACCTTATGTACGGAAAAATGAAAGAACATCTCGCCAACACACTGGCCGAGATTCGTGAGGCAGGATTGTACAAAGAGGAGCGTCTCATCGAGAGCCCCCAGAAAGCTGCTATCCAGGTAAAAGGTAAGGAAGTGCTGAACTTCTGCGCCAACAACTATTTAGGTCTTTCCGACCATCCGCGCCTTATCGAGGGAGCGAAGAAGATGATGGACGAGCGCGGCTTCGGCATGTCGTCCGTTCGCTTCATCTGCGGTACGCAGGACATTCACAAACAGCTCGAAGCAGCCATCAGCGACTACTTCAAGACCGAGGACACCATCCTCTATGCTGCCTGCTTCGATGCCAACGGCGGCGTCTTTGAGCCCCTCTTCACCGAGGAGGATGCCATCATCTCCGATGCCCTGAACCACGCCAGCATCATCGACGGCGTTCGCCTGTGCAAGGCTAAGCGCTATCGCTACGCCAACGCCAATATGGACGAATTGGAAAAATGTCTGCAAGAGGCTCAGGCACAGCGTTTCCGCATCATCGTCACCGACGGCGTGTTCTCCATGGACGGCAATGTCGCCCCGATGGACAAGATTTGCGACCTCGCAGAGAAATACGATGCCCTGGTGATGGTCGACGAGAGCCACTCGGCAGGTGTCGTCGGCAAGACAGGCCACGGCGTGAGCGAGTTCTTCAACACATACGGCCGTGTTGACATCTACACCGGAACGCTCGGCAAGTCGTTCGGCGGTGCCCTTGGCGGATTCACGACAGGCCGCAAGGAGATTATCGACTTGCTGCGCCAGCGCTCGCGTCCCTATCTCTTCTCCAACTCGTTGGCTCCCTGCATCATCGGTGCTTCGCTCGAGGTGTTCAAGATGCTTAAGGAGAGCAACGAGATACACGACCGCCTGGTGGAGAACGTCAACTACTTCCGCGACAAGATGATGGCTGCCGGCTTCGACATCAAGCCCACACAGAGCGCCATCTGCGCCGTGATGCTCTACGATGCCAAGCTCTCGCAGGTATATGCCGCCAAGATGCAGGAAGAGGGCATCTACGTCACCGGTTTCTACTATCCCGTCGTACCGAAGGAGCAGGCACGCATCCGCGTGCAGATTTCTGCCGGTCACAACCGTGAGCAGCTCGACCGCTGCATCCAGGCCTTCATCAAGGTGGGCAAGGAGCTCGGTGTGCTGAAGTAAACAAAAACGTAGGAGGCGACGTTTCCCAACGTCGCGACTGCCTCTTTCTTTCGTAAAGACGGCGATTGCGAAACGTGGGAAGTGTCGCCTCCTATGATGAATCAACAAGCAAATATGAAGAGACTTTTTCCTTTACTTAGCGTGCTGCTCCTCACGACAGCCTGTACGTCGGAAGACTACGAGTCGGGCGACGGCCGTTGGTCTTATCTCCGAGCCGACTTTGCCGATGTCTACACCAACGGCGAAGCCTACATGGTCAGCGCCATGACCGACGAAGGCGACTCGCTGCTGTTCCGCCAGCGGGTAAAGCCGTCGTGGGTAACGACAGCCGACAGCTGCTATCGCTCGCTTGTCTATTATAATTATAATAAGGTAGAGGAGAAGGCCGAAGTACGGTCGGTGTCACCAGTGCTGGTGCCCTCCGTACGGATGCGGAAGAACGACAAAGACCCGTTCAAGGACGACCCCGTGAAAGTGGTCGGTGGATGGATGAGCAGCAACGGCCGCTACCTGAACCTCGACCTGGAGTTGATGACAGGTCGTAACGACGGCGAGGTGGTGACGCAGAAGTTAGGCATCGAGTGCGACACCATCGCCACCGACGAAGCCGGCCGGCAGCATGTGGCCCTTAGTCTTTATCACGACCGTAACGACAGTCCAGAGTATTACTCCTCGGAGGTCTTTGTCAGCATTGCACTACGCCGGATGCCCGTCGCCTTGAAACCCGGCGACGACATCACGCTCAGCATCAACACCTACGACGGCCTGTGGCAACGCTCGTTTCCTATCGAATATTCGGAATGACGGCCTGTGGCAACGCTCGTTTCCTATTGAATATTCGGAATGATTGTACTCAGTCGCTCTATGACACTATCGTACGTCACGCCGGCACGAATAGCAATAAAGATAGTGTCGGCCCCGGCTATCGTACCTAAGATCTCGCTGAAACCGCTGGCATCAATGTTATAGGCGATACTGCTGGCATAGCCTGGCCGTGTCTTGATGACACCGAGGTTGCCCGTGAAGTTGATGGAGACGAAGCCCGACATCTGCAGCATCTCACTGGCCTGCCGGGGCGTGGTGACACGCTTGTACATTGTCTCGTTGGGCAGGACGTAGACATACTTTCCGTTCATCGTCGAGGCTTTCGCCACCTTCAGTTGCTTCATGTCGCGGCTCAGCGTAGCCTGCGTCACGACGATACCCTCTTTTGCCAAGGCTTTGAGCACTTCTTCCTGACTGCCGAACTCCTGACTGGAGATAAGCATCTTGACAGCTTCCAGACGTTGTGATTTTGCTTTCATGGGATAGTGGTTTTGAATTAACATCGCAAAATTATACATTATTCTTGACACGGCCAAATATTCATGAATATTTTTGCATTATTTATAATATACAACAACTCTGCCTTGCCTTTATAACGAGAACGACAAGTTACTTCCGTTCGGAAATGCAAAGAAAAACGAGTTTTCCTTTGGCATTTCACTCACTTATTCGATACTTTGGCTGTCGCCGAAGTTACTTCCGCTCGGAAATGCAAAGAAAAACGAGTTTTCCTTTGGCATTTCACTCACTTATTCGTAACTTTGCCGCAAAAATACGATGCTATGCAGTATCTGATCAACATCCGAGGAAAACTGGTGGACCTTAGGAAGCCCCGCGTGATGGGCATCCTGAATGCCACGCCCGACTCGTTCTACGAGGGAAGCCGAGTGCAGACGGAGCATGAAATAGCCCGTCGCACCAACCAGATTATCGACGAAGGAGGATGGGCCATCGACGTGGGGGCCTACTCCACCCGACCGGGAGCTGCCGACGTCACGGAAGCCGAGGAGACGGACCGGCTGCGGCAAGCATTGGCCATCGTCCGCCGTGAGCAGCCCGAAGCCATCGTCTCCGTAGACACCTTCCGTCCGGCGGTGGCACGCATGGCCATCGAGGAGTTTGGCGCCGACATCATCAACGACGTGTCGGGAGGTAACGCACAGGGAGCCTTCGGCGGTGAGGAAGCATCCCTTGGCGAAGGCGACAACGAGATGTTCCGTGTCGTGGCTCGCGCGCACATACCATATATATATATGTCGCGCGCGAAGGATATAGAGACGATGCTGCTCGATTTCGCGCAAAAGACGCAGTTGCTGCATGCCCTCGGACAGAAAGACATCATCCTCGATCCCGGCTTCGGCTTCGGCAAGAGCCTCGACGACAACTATCGTATACTGGCCTCCCTGCAGGAACTTCAGGCGGCAGGTCATCCGTTGCTGGTGGGACTCTCCCGCAAGAGCATGATCTGGCGCCTTCTCGGCTCGACACCCGACGATGCCCTGAACGGCACAACGGTGCTCAACACCATTGCCCTGCAGCGCGGAGCCAACATCCTGCGTGTCCACGACGTCAGGCAAGCCGCCGACGCCATCACACTCTGTGGAAGAATTGAAGGATTAAAGATTTAGACAATTATAACTTCGGAATACCGCAACATCGCAACAAATAAAAAAGCAGAATCGTGTTTGACTTTGGCATAAAAGACTTTATAGACATCTTCCTCGTGGCAGTGATGCTCTACTACATCTACCGTCTCATGAAGGAATCGCGGTCGCTCAACGTGTTCATCGGCATCATCGTGTTCATCCTGGTGTGGCTCTTTGTCAGCGGCATCTTGGAGATGCGCCTCTTGGGAAGCATCATGGACAAGCTTGTCAGTGTGGGCGTGCTGACGGTCATCATCCTCTTCCAGGACGACATCCGCAAGTTTCTCTACAACCTCGGTGCCCACCAGCGGGTGAAATCGCTGACACGCCTCTTCCGCTCGTCAGGGAAGAAGGAAGCCGAAGCCGACAAGGCCACCATCATGCCCATCGTCATGGCTTGCATGAACATGGCTCGCCACAAGGTGGGTGCGCTCATCGTCATCGAACGGGTGACACCGCTCGACGACATCATCGAGACGGGCGACATCATCGATGCCAACATCAACCAACGGCTCATCGAGAACATCTTCTTCAAAAACTCGCCCCTGCACGACGGAGCCATGGTCATCCGCCGCAAGCGCATCTGCGCCGCAGGCTGCATCCTGCCTGTGTCGCATACCGTCAATATTCCCAAAGAGCTGGGACTGCGCCACCGCGCCGCCTTGGGCATCTCGCAGGAGAGCGACGCCCTGGCCATCATCTGCTCGGAGGAAACGGGTCGCATCAGTGTCGCCATGCACGGCGAGTTCCAGCTGCGCCTCTCTGCCGAACAGCTCGAGAGCTTGCTGTCGAAGGAAATCCTCCTTTGACAGCCTGTATTCTTATTCCTTCGAACTTGTCATCATGTCGTAGCTTGGTTTCGTCTTGAGGAAGAACCAAGCAACACCTACCACATGCACCACAACGATACTCCAGAAGGCTGCACCATAGCTGAAGTGTTCGGCGACGACGCCTCCCAAAAGGATTCCTAAGCCCATGCCCAAGTCCCACGAGGTGAGTATCGTGGAGTTGGCCGTGCCACGCTGGTTGTTGGAAGCCACACGGATAATCATATTCTGGAAAGCCGGCCAGAAATGGCCGTTGCCCAGACCGATGAGCAGCGCCGAGCCGTAGTAGCCAACGGCATTGGGACAGGCGATGAACAACAGGTAGCCCACCGTGCTGATAAGGACTCCCTCCGAGGCATTGTGCACCAGTCGCCCCTCGCGCAGCTGCCTGGCTCCCTGCAGGCGCGAGAGGATCAGTCCGATGGCCAGCAGCATGAAGTAGGCTCCCGTGCCACCCGTGATGCCCATCACCTCCTTGCCGTAGATGGCCAGGTAGTTCGACAACACGCCGTAGCAGAGTCCGAAGAAGGCGATGTTCACGCCGATGGACCATCCACGCAAGAGGAAGAAGCGGTCCCAGGACAACCTCCCCCAACCCCTCCGAGGGAGGGGAGAACCGCCCCCCATTCCCCTGCCCTTCCGAGACAGGTAATCTGGTCCCCCTCCCTTGGAGGGGTTAGGGGAGGTCTTCTTCGGTGCATCGATGGTCGACACCACGGCAAAGCCCGCTCCGGCCACGATGAAGGCGAGCCAAAACAACAGGTCGAAGCTGTGGACATAGCGGTAGACGAAGACGCCGATGGTCGGTGCGATGGCTGTGGCGATGTTGTTGCTGATGCCATAATAGCCGATGCCCTCGGTGCGTCGCGACGACGGCAGCACGTCGATGGCCATCGTGCTGTTGGCCACCGTCGAAGCACCGAAGGGTCCGCCGTGGAGCGTCCTGACGATGGCGAAGAGCAGCAGCGAGCTGGCCAGCAGATAGCCGCCGAAGCAGACGAAGTAGAGTAGCAGGCACACCATCAGCACCCGCTTCCGCGGAAAGCTGTCCACGATGAAGCCGCTGAAGGGCCTCACCAACAGCGCCGTCAGCGTATAGCCCGACAGCACCAAGCCTATCATGTCCTTCGTCGAGCCGAATGTCTCGCTCAGATACAACGGCAGCAGCGGTGTCAGCAGATAAAAGGCGAACGACATCGTGAAGTTCGCCGTCATCACCTTCCAGTAGTTGCGGTTCCAGAGCCGCTCAAGTTTCTTTTCCATGGTTATACGATCCCCGCTTATCTCATCACGGGGGTTATTGATGTTGCAAAAGTAGGTATTATTCTTGATATTTCCAAACTTATCAAGTTTTTTTTTGCCAAATTACAGACAATAATAGCAGTGACACGGCATTATGATGACTTTCATGTTTCGTTCTTGCAGAAATATTCAGTTTTCTGGAAAATAATTTTGATATTCCGAATATTACTTATAATTTTGTGATAAGAAAAAAAGGACATACAACATTTATAAAGATATGGCACAGATAAGAACAGAAAAGGAATACCGGAAGCTGATGCAGCGTATCGAAGAACTACTTGTTATGGTGGATGACGATACGCCTAAAGACGATATGAACTATATCGAGCTGGAAGCGCTTTCAGATCTTGTTGAAGAATACGAAGATATTCATTATCCGATTGGTAAGCCATCGTTGGTGGACACCATCAAACTGCGCTTGTACGAGATGGGGCTAACGCAAGCCAAGCTTGCGGAGCTACTGGGTATCAGTCCTGCCCGTGTCAGTGATATTATGAGGGGGAAGTGTGAACCAACGCTGCAAGTGGGTCGCGACTTATGCCAGAAACTGAATATCAGTCCTGCAGTCGTCCTCGGCGTATAATAGTAGCAACCGCAATCTTTATGACCATCAAAGCGGCAGCCCCTGATGTAGGAGCTGCCGCCTTTTCTTGATGATTCGTCAGGAAGAGATTAATAGTCTTCCTCCTCGTCAAAGTCGTCCCACACGGCACCGCCTCTGCCGCGGCGGCCTCCATCACGATCATCCGCTTCGTCGTTGTATCCGTTGATATTGGCCATGGGTTCACCATAGCCTTCTTCGTCTCCGCCTGACAAAGTATTAAGAACTGATTCGCGATTAAGGATGCTTACCAGCATGATGCTCGGTTCTACGTATTTCTTCATATTACGTCCTTTCTTTTAATTGATAGTAACACAAATGAGGTTGCCCGGATTCTCCGCGAGGGAGAATATCCCGGGCTCTCCCTTTTCTTACTTAATCACCACCTTCTGGCCATTGACGATGTAGACGCCCTTAGCCACACGGTTAGCATTGACACGTACGCCCGACAGGGTGTAAACCTTATCGTTGTCGGTCAGAGTGCTAAGCTCAATAGAGTCGATGCCAGTGGCATCACCGTTGATGAAGATGTCGAAGCCCTTAGCAGGAGCCTCAGAAGCATTGATCTTCATATAAGCCTGGTGAGCTTTCACCTGAGCATAGGCAC
>JAGBLC010000175.1 GCA_017635615.1 Prevotella sp. | reverse complement strand
TTTATGAACTTCGTTCATGAATTTCGGCTGCACTCAGCATAGCTCAAGCAAGCTTGGCTCTGCCTTCGTTTGCACGAAATTTCTCATTCTCTCAATTTCTCATTTTCTCATTTTCTCCATTCCTCCATGTCCGCGGGATGATACGGTATGCGCTTCTCGCCGAGGAAGCGGCAGCCGTCCTTCGTGATGAGGATGTCGTCCTCGATGCGGATACCGCCGAAGTCCTTGTACTTTTCGATTTCGTCGAAGCAGAGGAACTCCTTGCAGTGGCCGCTCTTGCGCCAGTCGTCGATGAGGGCAGGGATGAAGTAGATGCCCGGCTCGTCGGTGACGACGAAGCCTTCCTCCAGGCGGCGCCCCATGCGCAGGGCGTTGGTACCGAACTGGTCGAGAATGGGGCGCGTCTCCTCGTCGAAGCCCACGTTGATTTGGTCGAGATTCTCCATGTCGTGCACGTCCATGCCCATCATGTGGCCCAGTCCGTGAGGCAGGAACATGGCGTGGGCGCCGGCGCGCACAGCCTCCTCGGTGTCGCCTTTCATCAGGCCGAGCTCCTTCAGCCGGTCGGTCATCAGGCGGCATACGGCGAAGTGACAGTCCATGTACTTCACGCCGGGCTTGGCAACGTTCAAAACCAAGTCGTGGCAGTCCTCGACAATCGAATAGATGTCGAGCTGGCGCTGCGTGTACTTGCCGCTGACGGGCATCGTGCGGGTATTGTCGGAACAGTAGTTATTGACGGTCTCGGCACCGCAGTCGCACAGGGTCAGACGTCCGGCCTCCAGCGGGCGCAGCGACGGAGCACCGTGCATGATCTCACCGTGCTGCGAGAAGATGGTGGCGAAGCTCACCTGAGCACCATAGCTGTGGGCGATGCCGTCCACCTGTCCGGCAATGTATTTCTCGGTGACGCCGGGCTTGATCAGACGCATGGCCGTCGTGTGCATCATGTAGCCGATTTCGGCGGCGCGCTCCAGTTCCTCAATTTCCTCTTGCGTCTTGGCAGAGCGCATTTTCACCACGGCCATGATGAGTTTCATCGAGGCAGCCTTCTTCTGCTCCGAGGGGTGCAGGCCCAGCAGGTCCATGATCTGAATCTTGATGTCGTGCCGGTAGGGCGGCAGGAAGTGGATGGTGCGGCCTTTCGCGCGAGCCTCGTCGCAGATGGTCTTCAGCTGTGCCATCGGAGCCGACTGCGCCACACCCACCTGGGCAGCCATGTCGGCCACGCTCTCCACAGAGCCGTACCACACGATGTCCTCGATGTCGATGTCGTCGCCGATGAGGCATTCACGGTCGTTGTCGATGTCGATGACGCCCACCAGTCCGTCGCGCTGTTGTCCGAAGTAATACAGGAACGACGAGTCCTGACGGAACGGGTAGTAGGCGTTGTTGGGGTAGTTGTTGGGCGACTCGTTGTTGCCGAAGAGCACCACTACGCCCTCGCCGACGAGCTTCTTGAGCTCATTGCGGCGCTGTATGTAAGTTTCTTTGCTAAACATATTGATGTTGCATTTGGTCTATTTGGGCACAAAGGTAACAATTTTTAGCAATAAATTACAAATAATGACGTTAAAGAAGCTAAAGATATTTAGTTTGAACAACTTTTTTGTACACTTTGGTTAGTTTTTTCAGATTCTGATTCGTATTAGAAGAAAACAGAACGCAATGGAGAAGAAAGACATAGCACGGTTGTTCCGGCAGCATTATGCGAAAATGTACAGGGTGGCGCGGTCCATTCTCTACGACGAGCAGGAGAGCAAGGATGTGGTCAGCGAAATCTTTGAAAAACTGCTCAGTGGCGACGTGTTGCTGATGGCCCAAGGCGAAGAACGCTATCTGCTGACGAGCGTTCGCAACCTGTGCTTCAGCCGTCTGCATCATCAAGAAGTGGTGAGGCAGATGGAATCTTTTAGCCGGGCTACGTGGCCCCCAACCGACACTGATGATGACGACCGGCTGGCTGACATCTTCGAGTTTGCCGAATCTCATCTGTCGGAACGCGAACGGCGCATCTTCCATCTGCGCTTCGCCGATGGCTACAGCTATGAAGAGATAGCCGCCAGCGAGGGTATCAGCAAGGTGGCGGTGTGGAAGAATCTGTCGCGTCTGTTAATCACAGTCAGAAACCATTTTAACCAAATTGCAAAATGAAAACTACAGACAATAGTAAGCAAGTGTTCTTCGACATGCAGGAGCATCCGGAACGCTATGCTGAACAGCAAATAGAAGCGATGATGGCCGATATCGACCAGCAACCTGATGTTGAGGCTGCATGGACCGAGTTTGAAGCGCGTCAGCTTGGCGATTCTCAGGCAAACCACCACCCTCGTCACCTGCGGCTTTTCCGTGCTGCTGCCGTGTTCGTTGGCATGCTGGTGGCAACCTACGGACTGCTCGTTGCTACGAATATTCTTTCAAACCCCTTTTCCTCAAGCAAGGTGATGCTGGCTGTTGAGACAACTCCGCCCCCACATGTTCAGCCTGCGGCGATGCCTGATACGTCTGACGCAGGGCCTTTCATTATTGAGGAGCAAAGACCGATGTTGGCGAAAGCCGTGACCAGCAAAGATGAGACGCCTTCCCAGATGCTGCGAGTTCGCGGATTGGGTGGTAGCAGCGGTGAGCCGCTCATTATGGTCAATGGAAAGCCTTTGCCAGCCGGAGGTCTTGATGCCCTCAACACAGATGACATTGACAGCATTCGGGTGCTGAAAGATTCGGAGTCTGTCAAGCCGTACATGGCATCCTATGGCGAGCGGGTCAGGAATGGAGTCGTGCTCATTACGTTGAAACCCGACCGGGAGCGGCGCTACGCCTGGCTGAATGAAGCGTCGGATGCGGGGGCAAAGGTCTTCAGCGTTGTCGAGGTGATGCCGCAATTTCCAGGTGGTCAGGATTCGCTGAAGGCATTCATCGCTTCGAATGTAGTCTGTCCGGAACCCGTTCTGCGCGAAGGCGTCAATGGGCGCGTAGTCATCAGTTTCGTCGTTCAAAAGGATGGCTTGCTTCGCGACTTCAAGGTCATTAGATGCATGCTGAAGGACAGTCTCGGCAATGCCTGCAAGGATTCTGTGCTCATCGGGTTGTGCGAAACTGAGGCGTTGCGCGTCAGCCGGCTCATGCCCCGTTGGAAGCCCGGCACTATGATGGGGAATCCTGTCGATGTGAAGTATAACATCCCCTTCCGCTTCAACTTGCCAGAACCTGTTCCCCGGCAAGGAGGAGTACGGATTCGATAACCACTTGCTTTGATGGTGGGCATGTTTGCCAACATGCTTTGTTTTTCCAAATCTTTGTCCGAAAAAAGAACGGGAGTGTCTTTTTCCCAATAAAAAGCGGGCAGTTTCTTTCGTCAGTGTTCGCTTTTTTATTATCTTTGCAACCAAATTTTTCCCATATCAGGATGATGAAGATTGATAACAAAACAGGTCTGGTGCTTGAAGGGGGCGGCATGCGCGGCGTCTTCACGAGCGGGGTGCTCGATGCCTTCATGAAGCATGGCGTGGAGTTTCCCTACATCGTGGCGGTGTCGGCAGGCGCCTGCAACGGCATGTCGTACGTCAGCCGACAGCCCGGACGCGCGCGCTATTCGAACATCGACATGATGGAGAAATACGACTACATCAGCTTGCGCAACCTGCTGACAAAAGGCTGCATCTTCGATCCCGACCTGCTCTACGACCGCCTGCCCAACGAATTATTTCCCTTCGACTTCGATACGTTCTTCCATAGTCCGACGGTCTACGAAATGGTTGTGACCAACTGCCAGACGGGGCAGGCCGAATATCTCTCGGAACGCCATGACCCGAAGCGTGCGCTCGACATCGTGCAGGCATCGAGCTCGCTGCCCTATGTGAGCAAAATCGTGCAGGTCGACGGCAAGCCGATGCTCGACGGCGGCATCGTAGACTCTATTCCCGTGGAGCGAGCCATCAGTCAGGGCTACGAGCGCAACGTCGTCATCCTCACCCGCAACCGCGGCTATCGCAAGACGGGCCATGACCGCAAGATTCCTCATTTCATCTATCGCGACTATCCGCGCTTGCGCGTGGCGCTCAGCCGCCGGCTGGAGGCCTACAACCGCCAGCTTGAACTCGTCGAGCACCTCGAAAGCGAGGGCCGCGTGGCCTGCATCCGTCCCGAGCGTCCGCTGGAGGTAGACCGCATAGAGAAAGACGTGCAGAAGCTGCAACGGCTCTACGACGAGGGGTTCCAGCTGGGCGAGCGCTTCTGCCGTGAGCACAAGTGATAGTTTCCTGACAACAAAACAACTGAATTTGCTGACGAGAATAAGTTATTTTCCTCAGCAAATTCAGTTGTTTTGCGCAGCAAATCAAGTTGTTTTCCTGCTAAAGAGCGTCGTTCTCTTCCACCACCTCGTACTTCGGCGATTCGCCATACTTGTTGGCCTGCGGATTGCTGTCGATGAGGCAGAAGATGAACGTGGCGAACGACGTGACGGCCAGCACCAGACCGCCTATGCCCATGACGGGCATGCTCAGTTTGGATACTGCCTTCATGGGGTCGGCATTGACGCTCTGCAGCTCGTCAATGAAGCCGCACTGCACCAGGTAGATGCTCAGCACGATGTTCAGCGCCCAGCTCACGATGACCCACCACTCGCTGTGGCCCGTGTCGTGCAGTCGGCGGGCCGTTGCGGGCAAGGCCAGGAGCATGATGATGCCCACGCCAATCTCAGCGGCCATGGGCGGCAGCACGAGTGGGACGATGGAGCCCAGCACCCAGTAGATGACGACGTACACCAGCATGAACCACCAGAACTCCGAGCGGCGCGAGCGGCCACTCATCTGTGTCAGTTTGCTGAAGGCGAGCTTCACGGCCTCGCCGAATGCCAGTTGTGGTTTTGCAATAAGTTTCTTCATTGTTTCTTTTTGTTACCTTGATACTTTGTTACTTTGTTACCTTGTTCCAGCAGGTCGGGCCTCAATCTTTTCGTGCGCTCCATGGCCTGGTCGAACTCCCACTGCTTGATTTTCGCCTCGTTGCCCGAGAGCAGTATTTCCGGCACCTTCCAGCCTTTGTAGTCGGCAGGGCGCGTGTAGATGGGGGCCGAGAGCATGTCGTCCTGGAAACAGTCTGAGAGCGCGCTCTGCTCGTCGCCGATGACGCCTGGCACCACACGCACGATGGCGTCGGCCATGATGGCGGCAGCCAGTTCGCCACCCGTCAGCACGTAGTCGCCGATAGAGATTTCGCGCGTGATGAGGTGCTCGCGAATGCGGTGGTCGATGCCCTTGTAGTGGCCACATAATATAATAATGTTCTCGAGCAGCGACAGCTCGTTGGCCACGTGCTGGTTGAACTGCTCGCCGTCGGGCGACGTGAAGATCACTTCGTCGTAGTCCCTTTCAGCCTTCAGTGCCGAGATGCAGCGGTCGATGGGCTCGCACTGCATCACCATGCCGGCAAAGCCGCCGTAGGGATAGTCGTCCACGCGCCGCCACTTGTCGAGCGTGTAGTCTCT
>JAGBLC010000174.1 GCA_017635615.1 Prevotella sp. | reverse complement strand
CATGTATACATTATTTTAATTATATTATATGTGTTTTAACGCGGTTTTCGCAAAGTAGTGAGCGTTTTTGGCTGTTTAGATGCGGTTTTTGCTTCATTACATCGCATTTTTGCTCATGCTGTGACGTGCTGTTCTTGAAAACGCAATAACATATCTTAACGCTTGGGATATGTAAAGGTACTAAATGTAACTGTCACAATTGTCACACTGTCACTAAATACAGGGCTAACGCCATCTGGGCAGCCAGAATCACCGGTATGCCGTACTTGAACTTCTTGTGCTGGGTCTTATGGTGCCACACTTTCATACCCAGCCATGCACCAACGCTGCCGCCAAGCACGGCCAGGCCCAGCAAGGCTGTCTCCCGGATGCGCCAAAGCGACTTCTTCGCCTTCCATTTGTCGATGCCATAAGTGCAGAACGTTGCCACGTTGATGGCTATGAGATAGATGATGATGAGTTGAATTGCTGACATTCTACTTCAATTCTTTATGTTATTTGTTCAGTTCGCTATATCGCTATTTAATTGTTTCTGTTTTCAAGCTGTTCGATGGCCGGCAGTCCGACTTCACGGCGCCATTGGTTCACTCGTGAGGCATCCAAGAGCGGAGCAAGATTCCCGGTTCCGTCGATTTGGGTGCCATAGCGCTGGGGCCTCCCCTCCCGCACGTCGATGCGGTCGCGAAGCAATGCAAGGTATAATGGGGCAATGTCGCCACGAGACACAGCAGCCTCTAATTGCGGCAAGAATCGCTTTTGGTAGTCCAGGTCAGCATGTTGGAACACAAGCCATGCAGTCTGATTGCCAAATTCGCCTACTTGCTCCTTCCGTGGGAAACCGTGCTGCGATAGAATCTCGTCAACCCTAACGAGATTCAGACTGTCGGTCACGAATGCTCTACGGGCTAACCGTTCGTTTCGCTCGGTATCGCCGGGATTGTTCTTAACGGCTTGCGACCATAGCAATCGGTCGTACTGATCGCGTTCGAAGATGTTTTCCAACGTCTCTTTGAGCGCCAAGTCGTAATTCCACTGGCGGCTCCGCACCTCGAAAGTGTCTTTCAATTCGGCGTGAGCGGTAGCAGACGGGGCTTCGTAGAAGTCTTTTTCCATTGCGATGCGGTGGCACAAATAGGCCATTGCCGCCTGATTGTCGCCAATGGTGGTCATCTTGTCTGCCGCCCGTGAAAGTTGGCTTGGCAGTATGTAGCGGTTGTCAGAGAAAGCAAGGTCGTACACCTGCCGTGCCTCATCGTAGAGTCGCGCATCAAAAAGCGAGTCGGCATGGAAAATCAAACTCCAGTAATCGTCCTGTGAGGCAGGGACAGACAACTCTGCGCTATTCGCTTGATGGCGTTTCAAGGCCAATCCTTTCAAGTCGTTGAGAATCTCACCCACC
Source organism: Prevotella sp. (assembly GCA_017635615.1). GTDB lineage: Bacteria > Bacteroidota > Bacteroidia > Bacteroidales > Bacteroidaceae > Prevotella. Next base: position 10,572 of record JAGBLC010000174.1, on the reverse strand, counting down.
ATCTAGATGTTGCGAGGGTCGCTCACGTCCCAGTGTAATGTGCCGTAGGTAGGATATTCTTTCCTTTCGCTCTGAAGCACATAGCAGTAGCCCACCGTCCTGCCACCGCGCAGGTAGCGATCGATGCACACAACGCGCTGTTTCCTGCAAGAAACCAGTATGTTGCGCCAGATGTTCTCTTCGCTCTGAGGCTTGGGTTGCTCTGCATCAAACATGTTGCACACCCAATAATCGCCGTTGCTACGGATTTCAGCATCAGGTCTGGCATCGGTGTATTCTGCATTGGCAAACCTGAATGTCGGGAAGTCGCCAGAGGTTAGCCAACTGATGGAATCAACAGAAAAGGGAAACGCCTTTATGACGCTCCTCTCGAAACGTTGCAGTTCCGTCAAACGGCTTGACTTACAGCCAGCAAGCACAATTGCCAATATGGTTAAGGCGGGGATGGTATAATTCTTCATAGATATATGTTTCTTGATGCGTGAAAAAGTGTTGCGTGTTCATGCTCTGACAATCGGCATGCCGAGCAGCAAATGCTCATCAATGGGGCTGTTCGGCAATGCGGCGGCGCAGCTTGCTGTCGTAGCCCCAACGGACGATGCGCTGCGGCATGAGGCGGAACAGCAGGCGCATGGTGGGATAGGCGTATTTCGGCGTGAAGAGACCGTAGAGGCGATAGATGCCGCGCATGTAGATGCGAAACTCGTTCCATGCCTTCACCCTGCCTCGCCGACGGTAGACATCGCTGGCACGACGGAAGAAGAGTGTCGTCTCGGGGATGTTGCTGATACGGTAGCCGGCACAGAGGGCATCAAACCACAGGGCGATGTCCTGACTGATGCGGAAGCGCTCGTCGTAGCGGAGCATACCGCCTGCCACCTTGAATATCCGGCGGCGCATCATCACCGTGGGATGGGCGACAGGCGAGGCACGGTGGATCATGGCGCGTACCGCCTCGGGAGAGGTGGGGTAGTGGCGTATGTTGACACACTCGTGGTGTTCGTCGAACTCCTGCATCGAACCGCCGAGGATGTCTATCTCGGGATGTTCCTGCAGATAGCGTTCCTGCAGTTCGAAGCGGCGGGGATGAGAGCGGTCGTCGCTGTCCATGCGGGCAATGAGCGTCCCGCTGGTCTTTTCCAATCCCTTGTTGAGCGAATAGGTGAGTCCCATGTTCTGTTCGTTGACGACCACCTCAAGGGCTGTGCCTATCTCCTTTTGCCAGCGACTGATGGCAGCATGCAGACCGTCGGGCAGCTGGCCGTCTTCGATCAGTACAATCTGGTCGGGACGGCGTGTCTGATGGCTCCAGATGCTCTGCATCGCCTCGTCGAACTGCTCAGGGTCGTCTTTGCCATAGACGGACATCAGGACGGAGATGTTCTCGGGGGTGCGAGAGATGTTCTCGGGGGTGCGAGGGTGCGAGGGTGCGAGGGTGCGAGAGATGTTCTCGGGGGCGGACAGTCTGTTGCGGATGCCGTCGCGGATGCCGCGAAGGATGCTGCGAAGGTTCTTCAGCCGAGGACTGATAAAGAGAGGATAGAAGAAAAGCTTCAGCGTGTAAGTCCAGGCGCAGTGCCACTTCCAGAACTTCGGCACATAAGGCCGACGCAGCAGGACGAGGAAGTTGCGGTACTGATAGTAGAGCCGGAAGGCGGGCGACTTCTTCATGGGCAGCTGTGTGGGCATCCCCTGCATGTGGTTGAACGTCAGTTCGTTCACCATATAGGAGTGGAGGCCGTGATAGTATTCGGCACGCCAGCCCCACTCGTTGTCTACGGCATCGATGAAGAGCGGTTCTTCGAAGAGTCCTACCTCGTTGATGACGCTGAGGCTGATGAGGCTGAACGACGAGATGATGCTGTGCATCTGGTCGATGTGATAGACGGGGGTGTGAGAAGTGTTCTCGGGGGTGCGAGGGTGCGAGGGTGCGGGGGCGTGAGAAGTGTTCTCGGGGGTGCGAGGGTGCGAGGGTGCGGGGGTGCGAGATATGTTTGCGGGGATGGTGAAGCGGGCAATGACGTTGCGGGGCTTGTTGTAGTAGGAACGGCCTGTCTTGCGGTTGATGGGCTTCGGTCCGATGGCAGCCACGCGGTGTCCCTGCTGCTGCAATGCTTGGCGCACCGATATGAGCTGCTCTACGAGATGCTCTGTGCCGATGCTGTCCTGGTCGCAGAAGAGCACGTCGCTGAAACCTTTCGCCTGGAAATGGCGTATGCCCTCGTTCTGCGCGAAGGCGATGCCCGTGTTGTGCATCAGGGGTATGTAGGCAATCTTCTCGCGTCCATCGAAATGCTGGGCGAGCGAGGTGTCCGAGTTGTCGACAAGACACACCTCGTCTACCTGTGGCAGCAGCTTCAGCAGTGCCTGCTCCACAGCCGGAAGGTCAGGGTTGTATAGTATGATGATAGCACCAGTCATGGTCGTTTTTTCCTATTTGCTTTGTTCTTTGTTTTGGCGCCGGCAGTTTTTTCTGTCAGCGTCGTCAGCGTTTTTTGATAGGCGACGATTATGGTCGCAATCCGTCGCGGATGCCACGCCACATATACGTCCAGCAACGCCCTCCGTCGCGTACCAACAGGGGGAAGTAGACCAGGCGGGCCAGCTGTTTGATGCCCGTCGCCACCTTCCATTGCAGCGGCACGTAGCGCCTTCGGAGGAGCCACAGATAGTTGCGATACTGATAGTAGTAGCGTCCGGGACGCGAGATGATGACGCGATAGCTGCCTATCTTCAGCTCGCGTTGGCCCACCTGATGACCGATGGTGATATGTGGTGTGATGCCGCAGACATAGTGTTTCGCCTTAGCGCGCCAACACCATTCGAAGTCGACATAGTCGATGAAGAGGGCCTTCTCGGGCTCCCCGACATCGTTCAAGACATCGATGCCGATGCAGCACCCCGTAGAAATGACGTCGCGGCGAGGTATGAAGTCGTCGGCGGTGGGATGGTCGCGATGGACAACTGAACGGTATTCCTCGCCCGAACGGAGGTTTCGGAGTGTCGGTCCCAAAAGGGCCAGTTGCGGCATAGAGGTCTTGATGCGTTCGTATTCGTCGGCGATGAGCTGTGGATAGTCGGTCGGGATGCGGGTGTCCTGGTCGAGAAAAACCAGATGAGAGATGTCCTTGCGCTCCTTCATCTTACGGATGCCGACAGCCTGTGCTGCTGCGATGCCTTCGTTCTGGCCGTTGCAGACATACTGCATCCTGCCCACTTCGGGTGTGCCGAAACAGGGCTCCTCAGAGTTGTCGACAATACATCCCGGCCATTGTCCGGCCAGCCGACGCACCTGTTCGACATCGTCGGACGTGGGATGATAGAGTACGATGATCAGAGCTGGTGTGTTCATGGATTCATGGTTTTGGGTTTACTGAAACTAAAACGTACGGTCTGCTGCAGGGTCAGCCCGATGATGATGACATACTGGATGAGCACCGACAAGCTCAGGATGAGGTTCTCCTGATAGAATTGCAGCACGAGCGTCAGCGCCACGTAGGCATAGAGGCAGCGGCAGACGGGCTGTCCGTTCTGACATTGGCGGTAGAGCCAGCCGGTGAAGACCCCGTAGACCGATGCGAAGAAGGCCACGCCACGATAGCCAAAATCTTCGTAGAAGGGCTGGAAAACAGTGTAGACGTTTGTTGGGATGGGTACCTGAACGAACTCCTGCAACTTCTGCTCCACCACATAGTGGCCCAAGCCGAGCTTCTGTCCTACGGCATAGAAGAAGGCCAGTGTGCGCGATCCGAACTGGTCGGTAAGCTTCTCCTGCACCTGCTCGAAGGCTACCGACGGCGAAAGCACGTAGATGGAGAGGAAGTCGAGCAGCGTGTGGGCATTGTCGTCGTCGGCTCCGCTGCGAATGAAGTTGAAACCGTAGAACAGGAAGAAGATCATCACCAGAGCGATGGCGATGTTGCGGAGCTTGACCTTGCGCTTCTGATAGAGCACGAAGAGCGTGACGACGAGCATGAAGAACAGGGCTCCCTTCTCCATAATGGCCACGGCACAGAGAATGTTGGCCACGACGATGAAGGCAAAGCGCGGCTTGCTCACGTTGGGATAGCGCCATACGCCAACGATGAAGAGTGCCTGGTTGATGGCATTGACATATTTCAGGACAGACTGTCCGCGCAGCTGATAGTCGCTGTTGGCCAGGATGCGCAGGTTGTAGATCATGTCGCTGGAATCGAACATCGACACCACCTGGTAGACTTCGTAGATATACAGCGGTGTGAAAACGACGGAGATGAGGAAGAAGAAGCGCAGAAACAAACCGTTCGTCGCCATGTCGGCAGGTGCCGTTGCAGGCTGTTGAGAAGGCAGGGCATAGTAGGTGGTGATGGCTGTGGCGCACAGAATGGGAACCCAGAGCGCCACGCAGGTGAAGAAGCGTGTGCCCAAGGGATAGAGCAGATGGCCGCTCACGGTGAACATCAGCAGGATGGCCAGCCAGACGCCTGCCGTGAGCATCCACGGCGAGAAGGCATCGCCCACGCGGAAGACGACGAACAGGGCGATGAGCACCACGAGCGAGAGGATGAGCAACCAGATCATAGCTTATCTCGAAGAGTTTGTCGGCGTAGGCCTCCATAGGCCGTTGGCCTTGCCGTTGACGATTTTATGAAACTGAATACTGTTGACCACCGCACCGGGAATGTTGACTACGCAGAGGGCCAAGAGCATGCCCTCTACACCGAACACCTTGCCCCAGTGCCAGGCCAGGGGGATATAGACGAGGGCTGCACCGACGGTGAACAGCAGTTGCAGACTGAGTGCGTTCAGTCCGTTGAGGAAATAGCTGTAGCTGAGGCTGAAGATGACAATCATCATGTAGGCTGCCATCAGCACCGACATGTGCAACGGCACCACCACATCGGCACCCACCCACAGGCGATAAACGGGTCGAGCCAGGGCCGTCATACATACCAGCAGCAGAGCTATGCCGACCAAGACGAGGTGCATCCTGCGCATCGAGCGCCGAATCCAGGCAACGTCGCCACGCTCGAAAGCCTCCGTCGTAGCGCTCCAGAAAGGCACCGCAACGATGGTGAACAGCATCATCGCCAGACTGAAGTAGCGGTAGGCCACCTGATAGGGGGTCACCATCGATGGTGAGAACATGCGCGAGATGAGTGCGTTGGACGTGGTGAAGAGGATGATGCCGGCTATCTGAAGCACGAAGAAGCGGATGCCGATGCGGAACATCTCGCCTACTACGGGCCAGCTGAAACTTCTGAGCGACGGCCGCAGGGTAGGGTAGCGACGGAAGGTGATGGGGAAGGCTGCAGCATAGACAATGAGCGGTGAAAGCGTATAGGCCAAGGCCACCCACAGGAGCATATCGCCGCCAGGGTGCAGCATGTTGAGCAAGACGACGAAAAGGAGTGCCAGCGTCTGACCGCCGACGACCAATGCGTTGTTGACGGCAGGCAGCTGCAGGGCGAGATAGATGTTGCCGACGAACTTCACGACGAAGACGCAGCAGATGAGCGATGTCGACAACAGGAGCACCTCACGGAGGTGAGGCACGCGGGCAGTATCGATGTTGAGCAGCGTGTAGGGGTCGAGCCATGCGATGGCACAGAGGGCGGCAATGCCTACAGGCACGATGACGGCGATGAGCATGACCAGCGTCGACGACACACATTGGCGGGCTTTCGCCTGCTCGTCATGAGCCAGATAGGCCGCAAGCTTGTTGCGCAGACCGTTGCCCAAGCCGATGTCGAGCGACTCTATCCAGAAGAGGAAGGAATAGATGGTCATCCAGAGGCCGTTTTCGTACTCGCCGAGACACAGCAGGGTGGCAGGCACCAGCAAGAGCTGTACCAGTCCAGACCACCCTTTCACCACAAACGAGGCAAGGATGTTCTTCCGTAGGAGCGTTGTCCGCGACTTACTTCTTTCGGCCATACCTTTCTTTATATAGTAGATACCACGACATGAACAGGAACGAATAGAAGAGCCATACCAGCAGGTTGGCTATCCAATGAGGAGAAGAGGCGCTGACGGGGACGATGCTCTCTTCTACAGGGGTGAAGGCTGCCGACTGTCGGCTCACCATCTGGCGGGTGCGCTGTGTGCGTAGCGACAGGTCGTTGTATTCGTTGAACAGTCGTTGGGCTTCGCGTTCGAGCGCTTCTTCCTGAGTCTGAGCAGCCGGTGTGAGTGTTCCATAGTGCGAATCGCGGAAAGCTGCCAGTCGCTGCTGTGCCTCTTTGTAGCGGGTTGTTGCCGACAGAAGCTGTTCCTGCTGTAGGCTCACCTCACGAAGGGCTCTTTGCCTGCGATAGCTGCTGATGAGCTGTTGCAGCTGACGGGTTGCCTCGTCGGCCAATTGTTTTGCCAGCGGAGCATGCTGTGCCGTGGCTTCGATGGTGATCATGCCCGTTGCCAAGTCGGTGGAGCACTTGATGTGGCGTGCCACTTGCTCTTCGATGGTGCTGCTACCAGAACGTTGCCACCAGGCTTTGCGCTCTGTCTGCGTGATATATTGCGCCAGGCTCACCGTCTGTCGGGTCGAAGGGATGGTCAGCTGTACCTTCGACATGGTGGCGAGGAACGATGGCGAATGGAGAATCTTGTCGTAGACAAAGGGGTCGGAGGTGAAGTCGGCATCCGTCTCGATGTCTACTCCCATTTGCGAGATCTGTTCGGCCAACGGCGAGTAGAGGGCATCGTCGGCCTCGAGGATGATGCTCGTCCGCGAGGAATAGGTGGGCGGTATGGAGAGCGAGACGATGCTGCTGCCCGCTACAGCCACCATGGCGGCCATCAGCAGATGGCGCTTGTTGGCTCGTATGATGCTCCAACCATTGCGCTTCTCCACGGCTATTCTTCGCTGATGGTGATGAGATGGTTGCGCTCTCGCCATACAATCCATGCAATGCGGACGACGAAACCTAACAGAAGGAAGAGAATGAGGATATAAAGCTTGGGCATGTTGGCATGCTTCACCGGCACCGTAGCTTCCTGCAGCACGGTGAAGGCAGGTGTCTTCTCCTGCACCTTTGCCTCGGCCATCTGCAACTGCTGCGCTACCTGCGTGTAGATGTTGTACTGCAGCTGCATGTCGTTCTCCAGCTCTTCCTGCTGCATGCGGGCCGATTCGAGGATGAGGTCGCGGTTGGCATCGGCATAGCCGCCGTATTTCTTGCGCGCATTGACATACTGCTTGCGCGCCTCTTCGAAGAGCTGCTTCATGTAGGCCAAGTCCTGACGCGCCTTGTTGGTACGATAGTTGGTGATGAACACCTGCAGGCGTTCCTTGGCAGCATCGGCAATAGTGGCTGCCACCTTCGGGTCTTGAGCCTGAGCAGAGATAGAGATGACGCTCGTCTTCTTGTCGACCGAGCAGGTGACGTCGCCGCTGACGACAGTGGCTATCTTGTATTCCTCGCGTGTGGGCTGCAGCGGGTTGGGTTTCTGTCGGGCTGTCGTGTCGGCGTTCTCGCCCTTGATGGCTTCTATGGCTTTGCCTAACCAGATGACGGGGTAGCTCCACCACGTGTGGTGCTGGTGGTTGCGCAGATAGTCGTAGTAGGTGGTGCGCAGGGTGCCGTCTTTCGTTTCTACTGGTACGTCGAACATGCCCATGCGGAAACGCATGGCACCGACCACCTCCGGGTAAATCTCTGGATAGATAGCGTCGCCCGTCATGTTGTTGTTGCCATACAGGCCAACCATCGATGCCAGCGACGAAATGCTCGATGCCATGTTGCCGCTGGTTGTCTCTGGTGCGAGAAGCACCTCCGACTTGTAGATGCGCGGAATGGAGAAAGCCACCACGATGCCCACCACGGCAGCTGCGAAGAGCCATGCGGCCATCCGCTTCCAGTCGTTCCTGAGGATGCGAATCAACGCTAAACTATCTATCTTTATCTTCATTTTTTTCTTCCTATTGGGTAGCTCGGTTCCCCTTACTTGTAGAGGTTAGGGGAGGTTTTACTTCAGTATATTTGCCAGTGTGGCGATGAGTGTTCCGATGGAGATGATACCCGTTCCGATGGCGAGCTTCTCGGCAACGGTCATCTTCGTGAGCGACTTCTGCGGCACGACAATCTCGCAACCCGGTTCGGGCTTGGCATCGCGCCCTACCTTGGCGATGTGGCCGTTCATGTATTTGATATAGGTGCGGCTCTTCTTCGCCTTGTTGGTGAAGCCGCCAGCCTGGTCGATATAGTAGCCAACGGACTTCCCCTTTCGGAAGCTCACCGAGTTGGGGTACATCACCTCGCCATTGATCTTCACCGTGGCATTGTATTGCGGAACGATGAGGCGGTCGCCCTCACGCAGGATGATGTCTTCGTCGCAGCCTGGCTGAGCCAGCGCCTTGTCCAGCTCGATGGCTACGGGATAGGTCTCGCCAACCTCGTATTTACGCTGTTGCTGCGTGGTCTTAAGGTTGGCCAGGTTGGCATTGTTCGTGCTGGTTGCCAGTTCTATCTGCAAGGCCTCCATCTCCTCGCGCGCCTTGTTGCGTGCCTCTTCGGCGGCCATGCGCTCTATCTCGTTGTAGCGGCGTTCCAGTCGGGCACCATGTGTGTAGGCACGGTCGTTGACACCACCGGCCGAACGGATGATGTCGCTCAGTCGGGCATCCTTCTTCGGCAGGGTATAGGTGCCGCTGAACATCACCTCGCCTTCCACCGTGATGTTCTGCTGCTCGTAGCTGCCGGGACTCTTGCGCACGTAGACCTGGTCGAAGGGCTGCAGTGTGAATCCGGGTTCCCCGTCGATGACGAAGCCGTCCTTGAGGGCGAACGAATAGGTGAAGGCCGTCAGCGAGTCGGTTGTCAGTGCCTTGGGATTGGTGATGCGTCGCGAGACGTCCACCTTCACCGTAGAAGCATTGTCCTTCAATCCGCCAGCCTGCAGGATAAGGTCTTCGAGCGTTTCGTTGGCAGCATATTGATAGATGCCGGGGAAGTGCACTTCGCCGTCGATGGTGAGCGTCTGCTGCTGCATGAGGTCGGCCTTCGTGGGGATGAAGAGCACGTCGTTGGGCTGCAGGGGGATATCGCCGATGGTGCCGTTCATGATGCCGTCAACATCCACCTGAACCACTTCGAGCGTGCGGTCGGCCTTCATGCGGTGCATCACGGCATGAGCTGTGAAAGCCTCTTCGCGCAGTCCTTCTGCATTCTCGATGAGTCCCTTCACCGACGAGATGTTGCCACCCACCTGATACATGCCTGGGCGGAATACGGCTCCACGTATCTCGGCCATGTTGCTGAAGCGGTTGAGCACAGAGTCAACGCTCACCGAGTCTTCGTCGTTCACGCGGAAGGTGCTCCAGTCGAACTCCTCGACGTTGTGAACCGAATACTCGCGGCCTGTCTTGCGCACGACGCGCAGCTGCTTGGTATAGGCATCGCCGGTGAAGCCGCCGGCATAGCGCAGCAGCGTCTGCAGGCTCTCGTTCTTCTTCATCTCGTAATACATCGGGCGTTTCACCTTGCCGGTGATATTCACCAGACAGTCGTAGGAACCCACGACGATGACGTCGTTGTCGGCCAACCGTACATTGCTGCGCAGGTTGCCGTTCATGATGAAGTCGTAGGCATCGACGTTGGCGATGAGCTGTGAGTTGCGGTAGACCTTGATATTGCGCAGCGTACCGATATCGTTGACACCGCCAGCCATATAGAGGGCGTTGAAGACGGTGGAGAAGGCCGACAGCGTATAGGTGCCGGGGGCTTCCACTTCGCCGTAGATATTCACCAGGATGGAGCGTGTCTGTCCGACGGTAAGCTTCACCGAACTGCTCTGATAGCGGGCTCCCAGTGTGGAGCGCAGACGAGCATTAGCCTGCTCGACGGTCAGTCCTGCCAGACTGATGGGGCCGAAGTCCTCGATGGTCACCTCGCCGTCGGGTGAGATGGTTCCCTCGATGGTCTTCTGCGAGGCACCATACACCTCGATGTACACCACGTCTCCTGGGCCTAAGCGGTAGCTTTGCGGTGTCGCGATGTTCATAGCGGGTTCGAAGGTGAGGTTCTCTTTGCTGAACATGTCGCGTCCAAACACCTTCCGCTTATAGCGTAGCTGTTCGCGTTCGGCCAAGAGGTGCTCCAAGAGGGCTGCCGTATCGGGAAGGAAGGTGTTCAGCTCGTCTTCCATCTGCTGCACGTATTCATCGTCGCGCCATAGCGAAGTGCGCTCGTCGCGCCGACGTATCTCCGAGGTGCGGTACTGCGAGTTGTACAACCCTTCGTCGGTCTGTTGGCGCAGGACGCTCCTTTCACTGCGCTCGTCGCTCTTCGTTCCTCTTTTCTCAGCATTGTTCTGTCGCAGACGATTGTTACTGCCGGTGGCTGTCTCGTTTGAGATAGCCCCGAGCCCCTCCTGTTTCTGCAGTCGTTCGGCCTTCTTCTTGACGCGTCGTATCTGTTCGATGTCGACACCTCGCTGTACCAGTTTTGTCACTATCTGTGTCTGCGTGGTGCCGGCCTCCCGTTCTTTCAGGATGAAACGCATCACCTGATCGTCGGTCATCGACGACTGAGCCTGTGCCTGAAGGCCTAACATCAGGCAACTGATAATCATCAATATATACCTTTTCATGCT
>JAGBLC010000173.1 GCA_017635615.1 Prevotella sp. | reverse complement strand
CTTTTTGTTCGTCGTTCTCTTGAAGCTTTTATCTCACCTCTCACCCCTCCCCTCTCACCCCTCACCTCGTACCTCTCACCTCGTACCTCTCACCTCCTCCTTCGTACATCTCCTCCTCCTCCCCCTCATCATTATCGGCCTACGGGGAGGCACGAGTGTATCGACAACCAACGTGGGGCAAGTGTATTTCTCGCAGAATCAGTTCCTGAACCATTCGGCTGTCAATCCCGTTTTCTCATTCCTTTCCTCCATTGGCAAGTCGACCAACGACATCCCCTCCTATCGCTTCTTCAACGACGAAGAACTGCCGAAAGACCTCTTCCATACTCCCCGCAGTCCTGTAATCAGCTGTATCACAGCGACAACCTCTACCCCCAACATCCTCCTCATCATCATGGAGAGCTGCGGCGGACAGTTCACCGAATTGGGCGGCAATGCCCACGTCACGCCCAACCTCACCCAGCTGGCACACGAAGGTGTCTACTTCACTCGTTGCTACGCCAACAGCTGGCGCACCGACCGAGGCATGCTCTCTATCATGAGCGGCTATCCAGCCTTGCCCAAGACGTCGATTATGAAGATGCCCTCGAAGGTGCGCACGCTTCCTTCCATTGCCAGCACATTGCAACGCGCCGGCTATTCAACGACGTTCCTCTATGGCGGCGATGCCAACTTCACCAATACGCGAGGCTACCTCATGGCGACGGGTGTCGAGACCATCATCAGCGAAGACGACTTCACTAACGAGGAGCGGGGCAGCAGCAAATGGGGTGTCTGCGACAGCATCACCTTCGATCGCCTTTTCAATATGGTAGGGGATGAACAGCGTTTCCTCCCGAAAGAGGAACAGCGTTTCCTTCCGAAAAAAACAGCACCGTGGTTCACCACCTTCCTCACACTGAGCTCGCACGAACCCTGGACGGTGCCCATGCCGACACGCTTTGCCGACGAGAAGCTTAATGCCTTCTACTATCTCGACCGCTGCATAGGCCGCTTCATCGAGCGTTTCCGGAAGACCGAAGCATGGAAGAAAACGCTGGTCATCATCATTCCCGACCACGGCATCCTCTACAAAGACCAGGACGAAACGAAAGAGATCCGCTCGCACATCCCCATGATATGGACAGGCGGTGTTGTTAGCCAGCCGATGCAGATTGACAAGCTGTGTAACCAAAGCGATCTGGCCGCCACACTGCTCGGACAGCTTGGTCTGCCTCACGACGACTTCACCTTCAGCCGCGACATCCTCAGTCCCGACTACACGCGTCCCTTTGCCATGCATACCTTCCCCGAAGGCTTCTCCGTCGTCGACGAGTCCGGATTCAATGTGTACGACCTGAATACTCAACACCAGACCATAGGCCATTCTCCCGAAGCCATCCGCCTGGGCAAAATGATATTGCAGCTCACCGCCGACGATCTGCGCTCGCGGTAGGGAAACCACCCATAATCCCCCAAAACATACCATCAACACCCATCACCCATCACCCATCATTCAACACCAACACCCAATAATTCATAAAAAACGTAATTTTATTTCGCTATCTGCACGGATTTTCGTAACTTTGCACTCTCTTAATTTGTACGTACTAAAAAGAAATGGAAGATATACAGAACATCGCTGCCAATTATTCAGCGAGCAACATCCAGGTGCTTGAGGGCCTTGAGGCCGTTCGCAAGCGCCCCGCCATGTATATAGGCGACATCAGTGAGAAAGGTTTGCACCACTTGGTCAACGAGACGGTTGACAACTCTATCGACGAGGCGATGGCCGGCTATTGCACACATATCGAAGTGACCATCAACGAAGACAACTCCATCACCGTCTTGGACAACGGCCGAGGAATCCCCGTCGACGAGCATGAGAAGATGCACAAGTCGGCCCTTGAGGTCGTCATGACGGTGCTGCATGCCGGCGGTAAGTTCGACAAGGGGTCGTATAAGGTCTCCGGCGGACTCCACGGTGTGGGTGTCAGCTGTGTCAATGCCCTGTCGTCGCACATGCTCTCGCAGGTGTATCGCGACGGAAAGATCTATCAGCAGGAATACGAGAAGGGCAAACCTCTTTATCCCGTCAAGGTCGTCGGCGAGACCGACCAGCGCGGTACACGCCAACAGTTCTGGCCCGACCCCACGGTGTTCACTACCACAACCTACCAATGGGACATTATCGCCCGCCGCATGCGCGAGCTGGCTTTCCTCAATGCCGGCATCACCATCACGCTGACCGACCTTCGTCCCGACGACGAGGGTAAGACAAAGCAGGAAGTGTTCCACGCCAAGGAAGGCCTGAAAGAATTTGTCCGCTACGTCGATCGTCACCGCACGCACCTCTTCGACGATGTCATCTATCTGAAGACCGAGAAGCAAGGCGTGCCTATCGAAGTGGCAGTGATGTACAATACCGACTATTCGGAGAATATCCACTCCTACGTCAACAATATCAACACCATCGAGGGCGGTACCCACCTGACGGGTTTCCGTACGGCTTTGACGCGTACGCTGAAGGCCTACGCCGATGCCGACCCCGCCATCTCGAAGCAGATAGAGAAGGCAAAGATAGAGATTGCCGGTGAGGACTTCCGCGAAGGACTGACGGCCGTCATCAGCATCAAGGTGGCTGAACCGCAGTTTGAAGGACAGACAAAGACGAAGCTCGGCAACTCCGAGGTGGCTGGTGCCGTGCAGCAAGCTGTTGGCGAGGCTCTCTCAGCCTATCTTGAAGAACATCCCAAGGAGGCCAAGCAGATATGCGACAAGGTCATCCTGGCTGCCACGGCGCGTATCGCTGCCCGTAAGGCGCGCGAGAGCGTGCAGCGCAAGAACCCCATGACGGGTGGCGGACTGCCCGGCAAACTGGCCGACTGCTCGAACAAGGACCCGAAGGAATGCGAGATATTCCTCGTCGAGGGTGACTCTGCCGGTGGCTCTGCCAAGCAGGGACGCGACCGCTACACGCAGGCCATCTTGCCGCTGAGGGGTAAGATCCTGAACGTCGAGAAGGTGCAGTGGCACCGCGTCTTCGAGGCCGAGTCGGTGATGAACATCATCCAAAGCATCGGCGTACGCTTCGGCGTAGAAGGCGAAGGCGACCGCGAGGCCAACATCGACAAGCTTCGCTACGACAAGATTATCATCATGACCGATGCCGACGTCGATGGCTCGCACATCGACACGCTCATCATGACCCTGTTCTACCGCTTCATGCCCAAGGTGATTCAGGAAGGCCATCTCTACATCGCCACGCCGCCCTTGTACAAATGTACGTACAAGAAGGTGTCGGAATACTGCTACACCGAGCAGCAGCGTCAGGCTTTCATCGACAAGTATGTGGCAGGCGACGAGAACTCATCGGCCCTGCACACCCAGCGCTACAAAGGTCTCGGTGAGATGAATCCCGAGCAGCTTTGGGAGACCACGATGGATCCTGCCACCCGTCTGCTCAAGCAGGTGAGCATCGAGAATGCTGCCGAGGCCGACGAAATCTTCTCCATGCTGATGGGCGACGACGTAGAGCCGCGCCGCGAGTTCATCGAGAAGAACGCCACCTATGCCAACATCGACGCATAGCCGTCAATCTTGCAATTCACTGGACACATCTCCATTCATTCTTTTAAATAAGCAAATCGGGCCTCTCCATCACGGGAGGCCCGATTCTTTTCAAAGCTTGCTAAATACGATTAACTATTTCATTATATCAAAGGTTGATTGTAGTCACATAGCTTACGGCATCTGCAGCGTGTCGGTGAAAGCACCGAACGAACCGACACTGACATAGTGGAACAGTGTCATCGTGGCAGTCTTTGTTTCGGGGTCATACGGTCCGGCATAGCCCGATTCGTCTTCGTTAGCATAGCCAAAGAGATAGACCGTTCCGTAGCTGCTGTCCTTCCAGGAAGCCTGATCGGCAACATACACCTCGTTGTCGTCGGTGATGGTGAACTCAATGTCGTAACCAGGAGCGAAGAGTCCCAGAATCTTGTAGAGCTTAGGCGAAGAACCTTCTGCATAGACGATGTCTACATCATAGTCTTCTTGCCACCATTCGGGAGAGGTGTAGTGGCCTTTGCCCAACTCAATCCAGTTCCAGTCGCACTTCACACTCAGCTTCGTGGCTGTCGTTGCAGAACCTGTTGTCGGGTCGGCCTGTGCCTGATCGGCATCACTCAGGGTCAGTGTGGCGTTGTAGACGTTGCCACCCTGCATGTTGTTGGCATTGATGGTGACGAAAGCCTCTGTCGAACCTGCATTGAAGGTGACCTGTCCGCTGTTGGCATCGGAGAACACGCCGTCGGCTTCTGAAGTCAGTGTGTAGTGAGCTGTATAGGCTTCAGCGGCATTGGAGCGAATCAGACGCACCGTCACTTCAGTAGAAGCCCCCTTCACGACCACCTGGGCAGGATTTGCCGTCTCGAACGAGATGTTCTGATACGAAGGATTATAGATGGCTCCCTCGTTGTCGGTGTCGCACGATGTCAGGGCGAAGCCTGCCATGAGTGCCAATCCAAATATATATTTCTTCATATTGATTCTGTTTTGATGGTTAATGTTTCAATGTCTTGTAGGTGTGCCCCTGTAGCGGTATGCACAGAGGCACACACATAAACCTGTTGTTACTCGTCGCCGGCAGGGTTCTGGTCTTTGTCGACCGTCATGTTGATGTTTCCATCAAACTCAGCCTGCGGAATAGTGAGCACCCACATGTAGTTCTCAGGATTAGCCGTTGGACGGGAGGCACCGCTCTTATCTTTCAGCAGCAATCCGTCGGGCCATCCTTGGTCGCTGGTACGCTGGAATCCCTGCTTCAGGCGGCGGATGTCGAACGTACGTCCGAACTCGCCCCATAGCTCGATGCGCTTCTGGATGAGAATCTCCTCAAGCAGCGAGCCTGTCTCGTCGGTAGTCAGTTTACCCAGAGCTGTTCCGGTCTTCTCCGTGTTGTAGTTCGGATCACGCTGGCTCATGACGGCCATCAGGTAATTCTTGGCAGTGGCCTCGTCGCCTAAGCGGCAGGCGGCCTCAGCAGCATTGAAATACATCTCTTCCACGCGCATCCATACATAGTCGCCTTCCCAAGTGGAAACGTTGGAGAACGAGAACTTCTTCTGGAGGTAGTTCTGATTGGGATTCCACCATGCGCGGCGAGCGTCGTTCTCGCCAATTTGGTTGTAAAGCCAGGTAGTGATCTGCTTCGGAGCGCGGGCTGCATAGGCCACAGCGGGATCCATGTGTGCGAATAAGCTGGCATACATACCTGCCTGGTCGCTCTTGATCTTGGCACCCCACATCACGTCGCCATAGCCAACGCTGTTCATGCCAGTAATGGCGGCCACGGGCTGCACGCTGCAACCGCTGTTGTCGATGGCTTCCTTGGCCAGTTCGAGAGCTTTGCTCCAGTTCTCTTCCACCAGTGCCACACGCGAGGCGATACCACAGGTCACGGCATAGGCCATGTGCGTCTTGTCCTGCTGAGGAATACCTTTAAGCAGGGTGAGCGCCTTCTCTAAGTCGCTGTCAATCTGCTTGTAGACATCGGCCACAGTAGCACGCGGCTGGCCTGTCGTAGTCTTGAACGTAGGTTCATTGTAGATAGGTGCGCACGGTTCGCTCTCATGTCCCTTGTAGGTACGTGCGAACCACTGTGCCAGCTGGAAGTAGCTGTATGCACGGACGGCGTAGGCCTGGCCAATGACGTAGTTCACGTCATCGGTAGCTCCGCCCATCGTTTCCTCAGCGGCAATTACATAGTTGGCATTGGCAATCCAGGTGTAGAAGGCATACCAGAGGTCGTAGCTGCGCCATGCGCTGCTGGTGAAGCGTCCCTTCACGTTGTAGGCGGCATCGAACCAGAACCATCCCGAGCCCTGTGCACCCATGACGAAGTCGTCGCCCATCACCTCAGAAGCCAGGCAGTAGGCCGAAACGCCGAAGCACTGGTGGGTGTTGTCCGTAGTAGACCATTCCGAGGTGTACATCGAGCGGTATAGACCGTTCAGCGGCACCATGGCGGCCTTAGCATCGCTAAAGAGCGTTGTTCCCGACACGGAGTCGGTAGGTTGAGTCTCCAGTTTGTCGCCCGAGCAAGCGGCCAGTGCCATCATGCCCAGCAACCCAAAACTATACTTAAATATCTTTTTCATATATCTGTTTCCTTTCTAAATGATTTTCAGTTTAATCACTCTACATTTAACTTGTCAACTCAATTAGAACTTCACCTCCAGACCAACGGTGACCGTCTTGTTAGGCACGTAGTTGTAGTCGGTACCACCCGAGAAGTTGTACTGCGGATCCATACCGTCGAGGTGCGAGAACAGCGCCACGTTGTCCCACGATGTGAACACGCGCACATTGCCCAAGCCAATCTTGCTCACCCAGAGCTGCGGCAGCGTATAGCTGAGCGTGATGTTCTTGATGGCGAAGTAGGAGGCATCAATCAGGTAGCGGTCGGTGGTAAGGGCAGAACCGTCGGCAATGGCCATGCGCGGCACGTCGGTGATGTCGCCCGGCTTCTGCCAGCGACGCAGGGCGGCGCGGTTCCAAGTGGAGCTGACGTACCAGAGGTCCATGGAAGAAGCGTAGCTGCTGTCGTAGATCTTACCGCCGAGCGAATAGGTTGCCAGCATGGTGAGCGAGAGTCCCTTATAGGTCAGACCTGTTGTGACGCTTCCATAGAGGTCAGGAATACGGCTGCCGAGGAAATACTTCGAGGCGTTGGCCTTGGTATAGTCGTTGGTGATATAGTCGCTGCCGGCAACCTTGTTGCCGTTGTCGTCCTTCTCGTAAGCCCAGTAGAGTTGCTGACCAGTGAGCGGGTCAACACCTGCCGACTTCGACATGTAGAAGGTGTTCAGCTCGTAGCCTTCCTTGATGATGCGCACGCCACTGATAATCTCAGGCGACTCTGCCGTGAGCTTCAGCACCTTGTTGTTCAGCAATGAGCCCATCCAGCCGATGGTCCACTCGAAGTCCTTAGTACGGACGGGGGTGCCGCTGACCTCGAATTCCCAACCCTGGTTGCGCATGTCGCCCACGTTGGCGCTGTAGCCGGTGAAACCGGTGGAAAGAGCCATCGGGTAGTTCAGGAGCATGTCGGTGGTCTTCTTGTTGTAGTATTCGATGCTGGCGTGTAGGCGGCTGTTGAAGAAGGTTCCTTCAAGGCCGATGTTCAGGTTGCCGTTCTTCTCCCACGACACTTCTTTGTTCTCCAGTGTAGAGACGAATCCACCAGGAGCGTCGCCATTGGGATAGCTCAGGTTGTAGAGACTCTGCCAGAGATAGTAGATGCTGTAGCCGTCGGCATCAAGGATGTCGTCGTTACCCTGCTCACCATAGCTGATCTTGAACGACAGGTTGTCGAGCCAGTCGATGTCCTTGAGGAAGTTCTCTTTCGAGATACGCCAGTTGGCACCTACCGACCAGAACGTGCCGGTGTTGTTGTCGCGATAGAAGCGCGACGAAGCATCCTGACGGAACGAAGCCGAGAAGTAGTAGCGGTCGGCGTAGTTGTAGTTGAGTCGGCTCAGCAGCGAGTGGATGCGGTATTTCTGTGTATAAGAGTCGGCGTCGTAGAGCGTTGTACCCGGGCGCAGTTCCTTGATACCGTTCACGAGGCTGGTCTTGCCAGCTCCGAGATACTCGTAGGTGTAGTCGTACCACTCGTGACCGAGGAGGACGTCGAAGTTGTGCATGCCGAACGAACGGTTCCAGGTGAGCAGCTGGTTGAAGGTGTAGCTCAGCGTGCGGCCGTTCTGCTTCTGAATGAGACCGCCGGCGTTCTTCTGGTTACCGTGTTCGGAGTTCATGTAGCGCATGTAGTTAGAGCTGTTGTAGTCAGCACCGAAGTTGATGGCCAGCTTCAAGCCCTGCAGCACGCCGAAGCGAGGAGAGTCGCCACCGAACTGTATGCCCGTACGCACGCTGGCAGCGTCGCGCTTGGTGTAGGCATCGTCGAGCATGAGCATGCCCAGCGAGTTGAAGTCGCTCATCGTGCCCGGACGGTATGTGCCGTCTTCACGCTCTTCACCCCAGTCGTAGAGTACGCGGTTCTGGTCGTCGTACATCGTGTTGCCCTGTGCATCCTTCAGATAGACGGGGAACAGCGGGTTGATGAACTGTGCGGTGTACCACACGTTTGAGGTCGATGTGCCGTCGTAGTCGCTGAAGTTCGACTCCGAGTGGGTCAGAGCCGTGCTCAGGTTGGCTTTGAACCAGTCGGTCACCTGGCTCTCCACGTTGGTACGGGCCGTATAGCGCTGGAACGATGTCGTCTCCAGCAGACCGTCTTCGTTCAGGTAGCCCAGCGAGAGCATATACTTCGTGCGGTCGCTACCGCCGTCGATCGAGAACTGATGCTCGTGGCGGAAAGCATTCTTACGCAGCACGGCATCCATCCAGTTTTCGTTCCAAGCCGACTGGGCGTCAGCACGCACCTGTCCGGTAGCGGGGTCGATGATGGTTTCCCATGTGTAGTTCTTGAACGGGTTATAGAATTCACTGCTCAGATTATCTTTTGCACCGAGCGAAGCGCGGGCAGCAGCCTCGGCAT
The DNA here is from genome assembly GCA_017635615.1 of Prevotella sp. Taxonomy (GTDB): domain Bacteria; phylum Bacteroidota; class Bacteroidia; order Bacteroidales; family Bacteroidaceae; genus Prevotella. The sequence continues at coordinate 8,420 of JAGBLC010000173.1, read as the reverse complement.
CAGCAAGGGAATAGCCCTGGTTGAACTGGAAGTCGTTGCGCAGTGCCTCGTAGAAGAGCTGCACAAACTCCTTCTGGCTGACGTTGTCGTACTTCTTCAGGGCGCGGTTGCTCCAACCTACGGTAGAGCGCCAGTTGACGTTGGGCTTACCCGACTTACCCTGCTTCGTGGTGATCATCACCACACCGTTGGCACCACGTGCACCATACAGTGCACCGGCCGAGGCGTCCTTCAGGACGGTCATCGACTCGATGTCGGCGGGGTTGATCGAGGCCAGGTCGCCGTCGTATGGCGTTCCGTCGACGACGTAGAGCGGTGCGCTCGAAGCGTTGATCGAGCCGAAACCACGTACGCGGATGGCTGGTGAAGAACCGGGCTGACCGGAGCCGCTCGTCACCTGCACACCCGAGACGTTACCTTCGAGGGCCTTTGTGGCGCTGGCCACAGGGCGCAGCTCCAGTTCCTTACTGTTGACGTTGGCTGCCGAACCCGTGAACGACGACTTCTTGGCCGAACCGTAGGCCACGACGATGACCTCGTCGAGGGCCTGCTTGTCGCTGGTGAGGAGGATGCGCATGTTGGGGCGCGCACTCACCTCGATGGGCTCCATGCCCACGTAGCTGATTCTCAACATCGTCTTGCCTTCGGGCATCTTGAGTGAGAACTTACCGTTGATGTCTGTTGCAACACCTACTGTGGAACCGACCACCTGGACGGTGGCGCCGACAACGGGCTCGTTGTCGTCTTGAGACAATACGGTTCCGCTAACCTGCGTCTGTGCATATCCTATTCCTAAACTTAGGAAAAGGAATGCCAAAATCATTGTTAGTTTTTTTTCCATAAACTCTCTCGTTTTAGTATTAATGAATGTGATAAATAACAATTTTCTCTTTTGCAGCGCAAATATAGTAAATTTATTTTAAACCGCCAAACTTTTTAACATTTAATGGCGCATAAAAGATGATTATTTAACAAAATAGGGGATAAAAAGTGTTACGTTAACGTTTGTGTAAAGGCTTTATTAAGATTTCTCCTGTATGTGACATACTCTCTCGTTAACAACGTGTCGGTGCGCAGGATGTCTGCTCCCTATTATTATAATAATGTACCCGTACATATATATAATGTGCTAATCTGACTTACTATGCGAACCAAAAACACATCAACAAGGCCGTAATCAGACGCAGAAGCCGGCACTACATTAATAAGGTAGTGTGACTACATTAATAAAGTAGTGCGACTACATTAATAAGGTAGTCTGACTACATTAATAATGTAGTGTTGCGATTTGCCGCAAATTGTCTGCCAACATGCCGCTGATTGCTTTGTGATTTGCGTCGTCCCGCCAGCTGGAAAACCCCTGTCGGCGTGGACAACGTATTTCTTATGTCTGAACATAAGCAATCAAATTGTTATTTATCACATTCATAAGCGACGAAAAAGAGACAGTCGGCTGATGTGAGTATGACAAATGCCACGGAAGAAAGAAAGTGACGCTTTTTTTTAAGCAAAAAGAGGGTGATATGTTAAAAAAACACCCGAAAAAGCACTTTTCTTTTCTTATTTCTTGGTCGTTTATAAAATTTTGTTTACATATGCATTTACAACATGGAGAGAGTTTTTATTTTTTATATTCTAATCAATTAAACGAGAGAGTATTTATGGAAAGAAAACTAACAATGATTTTGGCCTTTCTCTTCCTCAGCTTGGGAGGAGTAATGGCACAGACGCAGGTTAGCGGTACCGTAGTTTCTCAAGACAACGAGCCCATCATCGGTGTCTCGATTCTTGTCGTAGGGACCAACGTCGGCACCGTGACCGGTAGTGATGGCCACTTCTCGTTGACCGTGCCCGCCGGCAAGTCGATGCTCCGCATCAGCTATGTGGGTATGGAGACGCTCGAAGTGAGTGCGCGTCCGAACATGCGCATCGTATTGCGCGACGGCGACACCAACCTCGACGAGATCGTCGTGACGGCCATGGGTATCAAACGTCAGGCTAAGGCCCTGGGCTATTCGGCCACGGCGGTCGACGGCGAGAAGATCTCGCAGGCCCGCACGAGCGACATCATGTCGAGCTTGCAGGGTAAGGTGGCCGGTGTGCAGATCAGCTCTGCCGCCAGCGACCCGGGTTCGTCCAACTCCGTCATCATCCGTGGTATCAGCTCGCTGGGCGGAACGAACCAGCCGCTCTACGTCATCGACGGTGTGCCCCTGAACAATTCGGCCGTCTACAGCAACGACGGACTGAACGCCGGCTACGACTTCGGTAACGGTGCCAATGCTGTCAACCCCGACGACGTAGAGTCGATGACCATCCTGAAGGGTGCCGCCGCTACGGCCCTCTACGGTAGCCGCGCCGCCAACGGTGTCATCCTCATCACCACGAAGACCGGTAAGGCCCAGAAGAAGGGCCTGGGCATCGAGTACAACGGCGGTCTGCAGTGGGAGAGCGTGATGCGCCTGCCGCAGATGCAGAACGAGTTCGGACAAGGCTGGTATGGCGACAAGACCGACGACGAGAACGGTTCGTGGGGTCCGCGCTTCGACGGCGCTACGCTGAAGTATGGTACGGTGTACAACAACTCGCAGCAGATCAAGTCGTACCTGCCCATCGAAGACAACCTGAAGGACTTCTTCGACACAGGCTTCCGCTACAACAACAGCCTGTCGTTCAACGGGGCAACCGACAAGAGCGACTACTTCGTGTCGTTCTCGCAGATTCACGACAACGGTATCATCCCGACCGATGCCGACAGCTACACCAAGTACACCTTCTCGGCCCGCGGCTCGCACAAGGTGAAGAACCTGACGTTCAGCTCGTCGGTGAACTATGCCTTCCAGAAGAACAACTTCGTATCGACCGGACAGGGCATCGAGAACATGTACAACTCTATCATGCAGACCCCGCGCGACATCAGTATCGCCGAGCTGAAAGACCTGAACAACCCGTTCAACACGCCGGGCTACTACTATACGCCCTATAGCGTGATGAACCCCTACTACATCCTGGAGAACCACCTGAACGAGTACGAGAGCGAGCGCTTCTACGGCAAGTTCCAGCTGGACTACGACTTCCTAAAGTGGTTCAAGCTGACCTATCGCTTCGGTCTGGATACTTCCACCGGACAGCACCATCAGGGTGTGCCCAACTATGCAGTGCTCTTCCCCGACACGCCCAACTGGGCCGACGAGCTGAGCACTGTGACGGGTAGCACGTCGCAGCAGATAACACGCCGCCGCGAGCTGAACCACGACCTGATGCTGACGTTCAACATGCCGGTCAGCGACTTCAACATCAACGCCATCGCCGGTTTCAACGGCAACGAGCGCAGTTCGAACTACCTCTATTCGTCGGTCACCAACCTGACCATTCCGACCTACTTCAACGTCAGCAACTCGGCCGAGCGCCCCACGACAGAGGAGCATAAGGAGCTGCGCCGACTGATGGGTATCTACGGACAGGCCGAAATAGCCTGGAAGAACCAGCTCTACCTGACCCTGACCGCACGTAACGACTGGTCGTCGACGCTGCCGAAGGGCAACCGCTCGTTCTTCTATCCCGGCATTACCGCCAGCTGGATCTTCTCCGAGGCGCTGAAGGAGCAGGCTCCGTGGCTCACCTTCGGTAAGCTGCGCGCCGCCTGGGGTAAGACGGGTAACGACGCCAGCGTCTATATGACCGACCCGTACTACTCGCAGGCCGCCGCCAGTTCGTCTGGCTGGGGCGAGAGCAACTTCCCCTTCTCGAAGACCGGCACCAATGCCTACACCGTGGGTAACATCCTGGGTAGCTCGACGCTGAGCCCCGAGATGACCACCGAGACCGAGTTCGGCGTACAGCTGGCCTTCCTGCAGAACCGCATCCAGCTGGATGCTACCTATTACAACCGTGTCTCCGACAAGCAGATAACACGTCTGAGCGTCGATCCCGCTTCGGGCTACACCGCACAGAACGTCAACCTCGGTAAGATCCGCAACCGCGGTATCGAGCTGTTGGTAACCCTCGTTCCCGTCCGCCTGAAGGACTTCGAGTGGAGCCTGACCTGGAACTACACGAAGAACAACAACAAGGTGCTGAAGCTCCCCGAAGAGATGAACGGACGCGCTTCTATCTACGGCTTCACCGGCGGTACGGGTCTCTATGCCATCGAGGGCAAGGAGATGGGTATCTTCGAGGCCTACTCTGCCAAGAAGACCGACGACGGCCGCATCATCGTCGATGCCAACGGTCTGCCGCAGAACACCGACGAGCAGGTGGAGATCGGATCGATCAACTATAAGTATATGATGGGCATCGGCAACACGCTGCGCTACAAGGGCGTCTCGTTGTCGTTCGACTTCGACTTCCGTCATGGCGGACTGATGTTCTCGCGTACGAAGGACATCGAATACTTCACCGGTAACGCCATGCAGACAGCCTACAACGACCGTAACCCGTGGATCATCCCCAACTCGGTCATCGACAACGGCGACGGAACCTTCTCGGAGAATACCATCCCGCTGAACTCAAGAAACATCTACAACTACTGGAACAACGGCGGCACGGAGATGGGTGCCTTCTCGCTCATCGACAAGTCGTACGTGAAGCTGCGCCAGGTGGTGCTCAGCTGGGACCTCCCCTCGAAGTGGCTCGCCAAGACCTTCCTCACCGGTGTACGCGTATCAGTGTTCGGCAACAACCTGCTGCTCTGGACACCGTCGAGCAACACCTTCGTCGATCCTGAAGTTTCGTCGTTCGGTAACGACCTGACGGGTAACTTCGGTGAGTATTCGTCGAACCCCAGCTCGCGCAAGTTCGGTTTCAACATCAATGTCAAATTCTAAAAGAAAGGAAGCAACAGTATGAAAAAGATATTTTTATTTGCCGCTGCGGGACTCATGATGCTTTCCAGTTGTGACCTGGACATCAATGAAGACCCGAACTATCCTTCAAGTGGCGAGATTACCAGCGACCTGGAGTTCCCTGCTGTGATCAACGCCATTGCTGACGCTACGGGCGACCAGATGTTCAACTATGGTGGCTTCTTTGCACAGTATTTCGAACAGATGCCTGAGGCCAACCAGTATAACGACCTGGCCGAGCTGAACATCGACGAGTCGAAAGACCTCTTCAACCGCTGCTACCGCGTCATCTATGCCGGTGCCCTCCAGGACATCGAGGACATCAAGACGAAGACCGACAACACGGCCAACCTCTTTGCCTGCCAGGTGATGCGCACGCTGGCCTTCCAGCTGTTGGTCGACAATACCAGCGAGACACCTTACACCGAGGCACTGCAGAGCTCTATCTCGGCTCCGAAGTACGACGACGGTAAGACCGTCTACGAGGGTGTGCTGGCCGAGCTCGATGCGGCAGAGGCTGCTCTCAACAGCGATGATATCATCACCATGACCGACCCGCTGCTCCAGAAGAACCTCAACGAATGGCGCGGCTTCGCCAATGCCCTTCGTCTGCGCATGTATCTGCGCCTGATCGACGGCAATGTGGATGCTGCCTCGTACACCTCGAAGGCTCAGGCTCTGGTGAACGCCGGCAACTTCTTCTCTGACGATGTGGCCTGGGATGTCTATAGCGACCAGGAAGGTCAGTTCAACCCGTGGTATCACGGTGTGTTCCAGCTCACCAACAACCACTGCGCTGCCTATCCCATCGTGTCGTACATGCTCAGCACCAACGACCCGCGTATCTCTTACGCCATCAAGCCCCGCACCAGCGACGGCTCGTATGTAGGACAGTTCCCCGGAGCCAAGCAGTCGAACGCTGTCTATAGCAGCTCGTATAAGAACCAGGATGTCAGCGCCATCGACTATGCGCCGACACACGCACTGCCCATCTATCTGTTCACGCAGAGCGAACTGCAGTTCCTCATCGCCGAGGTGCAGCTGCGCTTCAACCACAACGAAGCCGCTGCCAAGGCAGCCTACGAGGAAGGTGTCGCCGCCGACTTCGCATCGCGCGTCGCTCCCAATGCCAGCGAGTTCTTAGCCAACTCCGCCAGCTGGGACGGACAGTCGTCGGCTGAAGAAAAGCTGAAGCTCATCTACATGCAGAAGTGGACAGCCCTCTTCATGCGCGACCACATGGAGGCTTGGTCGGAGATTCGCCGCACCGACGTTCCGTCGCTGTCGCCCCACTCGGGAGCCGACATCAACAAGAACGTCGCTATCTACACCCCTGGCGACCTGATCAACCCGACAACGAACCAGCTGGGCAATGGCAACATCGCCATGAGCATCCCCTACAGCAGCGACTCTCGTAAGTTTAATATCAACACGCCCAGCACGGCTCGCAAGATCAGCGACAAGGTGTTCTGGGATGTGAAGTAAGTTGTCCAACCCTAATAAAGACAATCAGATATGAAAAAGATATTTGTATATGGATTGATGCTTTGCACGGCAGCCTTTGGCTTCACATCGTGCAATGACGACGAAGACCAGCTCACCGACACCCGCGTGACCAACTACATCGTGCTGACGCTCAACGGCAACGAGGTGATGTATGTCGAAGCAGGCTCCGACTTTGTCGACCCAGGCTGCACCGCCGAACTGGCTGGCGAGGACGTCACCAGCAAGGTGACGGTCAACAACCCTGTGAACACCAACGAGATTGGTCCCTACGTGATAACTTATAGCGCTGTCAATGAAGACGGGTTTGCTGCTCAGGCCTACCGTTATGTGTATGTAGGCAGTCCGGTAGTCGCCAAGGTCGCCGAAGGCTCTTATCGCCAGACGTGGAACGACGACGGCTCGCCGAAGGCCCAGGTGGCATGGTCGGGCTACAGCCTCTTCATGCTCACCGACGGCAACGGCAAGTATTGGACCGAGGACCTGCTCGGCGGCTACTACTATCTGCGTGCAGGCTACGGCTCAAACTATGCTATGGAAGGTTTCCTGCAGGTGAATGAAGACAATACGGTGGATATCGCCGGCAGTAACGGCGTTCCCGGCTGGGGCGACGACTACGACGACTTCCAGAACGGTGTCTTCGACCCTGCTGCCAACACCATCTCTTACGACATCGTGTATGCGGGAATGGATTTCAACGTAATATTAAATTTAAACGAATAGCATTATGATGAAGAAATATATTTCACTGCTGATGATGGCCCTGGTATGCTCCTTCGGCTTCACGGGCTGCGATCCAGAGACCGACGAGGAGCCGGGCGGAACTAATGTGGAGAAGATGGCCGGACTGTGGGATGTTCAGGTGGACGTGGTTGACGAGAGCGGCAACATCGTTTACGAAGATCCCTACGGACTGGGTACCATCCAAGTGATGACCTACAACACGGCTGACAATGTCAACAACGTGATGTGGCTCGACGACATGCAGAACTTCTGGGCTTTCAAGATGAAGGTCGATGTCAACTACGACGCCCGCACGTTCAGCTGCAACGAGAAAGACTATGACGCTGCCGGCACCGGAAAGGGCATCGTCACCAACGGTAAGGTGCTCGAGGGTCAGGCTGTCAACCTGCATGGCTTGCCAAACGACAGCATCGTCTTCGACATCAAGTTCAACGACGACGACTACGGTTTCATCTATCGTATCTCGGGTCAGCGCTATACAGGCTTCTACGAGTAAAAACGCAACACTGTAGATTATATGAAAATAGCGAGGGAGCATCATTTGCCCCCTCGCTCTTTTTGATAGTAACCATTCAGCGAATAATATTAAGGAGTGCCCAGTCGGGCAGAAATCTCACAAATCTATTCAAATCTTTCAAATCTTTATAGGTAAATCTATTCAACTTCCGCTTTAATTTTGCAGCGTAAATAATAGAGTACTCACGACTCTTAATATATTTAACATTCACTAAACCAGAAAAGACTATAAAATATATGCTTAGATTTTCAGTTTATTCTTACCTTTGTTGTAAAAAGGAAGGATTAACCGCCAGAGATCAACCTTTAACTTTCGCCTGACGCAAAGTCTAACACTTGCTGCAGGCCCTCTGGATTCAAGCTGCAAATGCCAAATAGGAAGGTAGGCTCAGAGCCTAATTAAAGTGATAGTCACATACAGCTTTCCTTTTACAGTTAATCGCTTCCTGATTATTTAAATCAGTACAAAGATAAGAAAAATAGCTGAATTATCAGCCGATTTTTGGAGAATTAACGCAATTCGCCCATAAACAAAGGCATTTGGAGGAAAATTGAGGAATTTCAAAAATGGCTAATAGGCAAATCGTGGAGAATTGCGGAACGAATTAGGTTGCTTATTCGTAACCCAAACAAGGCTATCCGAGAAAGTTAAACTTTCCTAACGTCCTGTGCATTCGACCAGGACAAGGCACAGGAAGCCGTGCATGACCTCAGCGGAATGCTCCGGTACGTCCTGTACGACAGTGAGAAGCCGTCTGTACCGCTTTCCAAAGAGATCAGCTTCCTGAAGGATTACATTAAATTGATGAGCAT
>JAGBLC010000172.1 GCA_017635615.1 Prevotella sp. | reverse complement strand
TAGAAGTCGCCCTCGGGGATGTTGTCGATGAGCTGTTCGATGATGTTCAGGCTCTGGTACATCTCGTTGATGTGGACGAGATAGCGGCCCATCGAGTCGCACGTGTCAAGCGTACACTGCTCCCACTCCACCTTGTCGTACATGTCGTAGGGGTGGTTCTTGCGGACGTCGTTCTTCCATCCTGAGGCACGTCCGGCCGGACCGGTCACGGCGTAGTTGATGCAGTCTTCGAGGCTCATCGGGCCGCACTGCTCCAAACGGTTGTGCGTGATGACGTTGTCGCCGAAGACGTCCATATACTCCTGAATCATCGGACGCAGGTATTTCACCAGCTTCTTCACGTTGCTGACGAAGTTCGGGTCGATATCGTCCTGCAGTCCGCCTATCCTGTAATAGTTCTGGATGAGTCGGCCACCGGTGGTCTCCTCCATCACGTTGAGCACATGCTCACGGTCGCGCATGCCATAGAGCATGGCCGTCAGGGCACCCAGGTCCTGACCTACACACGAGGTGAACAGCAGGTGCGAGTCCAGACGCTGCAGCTCGTCCATGATGGTGCGGATATAGTGGATGCGGTCGGTCAGCTCCACCTCCATAGCCTCTTCGATAACGCCGACGAGGGCGTGGCGGTGTTGCATGGCTCCCAAGTAGTTAAGACGATCGGTTAAAGCAAGTGTTTGCGGATAGGTCATCGACTCCCACATCTTCTCGATGGCGCGGTGGATATATCCCAGATGGGGATAGATGCGCTTCACCGTCTCGCCGTCGAGCACCGTCTGCAGGCGAAGCACACCGTGGGTGGCAGGATGCTGCGGGCCGATGTTGATGACGTAGTCGTTGTCGGCAAAGAGGCGGTTCTGCTTCGCCACCACCTGACCGTCGGCATTGAGCGAGAACTCCAGTCCGTAGTCGGGCTCGACGTCGTCTTCGAGCGAATAGCCTTCCTGCTGCTTCCAGTCCTTGCGGAAGGGGTGTCCCTTGAAGTCGTTGCGCAGGAAGAGGCGACGCATGTCGGGGTGGCCTAAGAACTTGATACCGAAGAAGTCGTACACTTCGCGTTCAAGCAAATCGGCAACCTTCCAGATCGTGATGACGGAGGGGATGACGCAGTCCTCGCCTACCTTCTTGGCCAGCATCTTCACCGAGCAGCGCTCGTGGCTCTTGGTGTTTTCCAAGATGTAGACGCAGCCGAGACCTTCCTCGCCGAAGTCTTCGCCGACTATGGTGACGAGATAGTCGAAGCCCTTCTTGTCCTTCAAGTTCTGCATCTCCTGTGCAAACTTGTCAAAGTCGAATGATAGGAACTCTAATTTCATGCCTTTACCTCCTCTGCTTTATTTTCTGCCTGACCGGCTTTCAATTCTTCTACAAACTCCTCGGGAACGTCGGTCACCACGATCGTCTCGCGACGGTGGTCGCCGAGCTTCTCGCGGAAGGTCAGCTCCTCGTTCGACACGCCCAGCTCGCGCTCGGCCTTCGTCTGCTTGTGGTTGGCACCACCGAAGAACTTCTCGATCTTCACCTTGCGCTGCAGCTGCATCATGCCGTACATGATAGCCTCGGGGCGCGGCGGACAGCCGGGGATGAACACGTCGACGGGAACGATTTCCTCGATGCCCTTCACCACATGGTAGCTCGACTTGAACGGGCCGCCCGAGATGGCGCAGCCGCCGACGGCGATGACATACTTAGGCTCGGCCATCTGGTCGTACAGACGCTTCAGGGCGGGAGCCATCTTGTGCGTGATGGTGCCGGCACACATGATGAGGTCGGCCTGGCGGGGTGAGTTGCGCGTCACCTCGAAGCCGAAACGCGAGAAGTCATAGCGTGCGCAGCCCACTGCCATGAACTCGATGCCGCAGCACGAGGTGGCAAAGGTGAGCGACCACAGCGAGTTGGAACGGCCCCAGTTGATGAGCTGGTCGAGCGAGCCTGTCACTACATTCACTCCGCCTTCGTTGAGCTCCTGAACGAGCTCTTCCAGGCGTTCGTTGTCCTTAAACTCAGCGTAAGGAATACTCTTGATTTTCGGCTTTCTTACTTCCATTCCAACGCTCCTTTCCGCCAGGCGTAAGCCAGGCCAAATACAAGTACTAAGAGGAAGAAACCGATGCTGGCCATCGCCCATGCACCGAACTCCCTTACCACCACTGCCCATGGATACAGAAACACGGTTTCCACATCAAACATGAGGAAGAGGATCGCAAACAGGTAGAAGCCGATGCTGACAGGTATCCACGACGAACCACGTGTAGGGATGCCGCTCTCATAGGGCTCTCCCTTCACCTTGTTGTACGAGCGCGGACCGATCAGCTTGGCGACGACATAGGCGCCAACTACCAAGACGATAGCCGTTACGATAACGGTGATAAACAAAGTAAAATACATATATTAAAATTATTAAGTTATATACCCGCTAAGGCATAAGTGTTTTAAAACGGATGCAAAGGTAGCAACTTTTTCGCGAATACTAAAATTTTTCAGCCTTTTTTATTCGTCTGTCTGCTAATTTCATGGTTTATGCGCCCGAAACATGCCTTTTCTATGCGCATCAGACCTGTTTTTGCCTGTCTTTTCGCCGTGCCACAGATGCTGTAGCCTACCGCCTAATTGTGTTTGCCGGAGATGCTGTAGCCTATCGCCTAATTGTGTTTGCCGGAGATAGTCTTTCGCTGTGCCGTTGATAGTCTCTGATGCTGCCAGAGATAGTCTCTGATACCGCCGCAGATAGTCTCTGATACCGCCGCAGATAGTCTCTGATACCGCTGCATGCCACTCTGCGCTAATGTAGGAGGTCACGCTTCCCAGCGTGACACCT
>JAGBLC010000171.1 GCA_017635615.1 Prevotella sp. | reverse complement strand
CTTAGTGCGGCCCTTACGGTAGAAGCCGACGACAGCTCCCACGACGTTCTCGCGCCGACAGTACTCGTTGGCTAAGTTGCCGTCGCCACGCAGTGTCACATCGTCGCCTTCCATAGCGATGATGCGGTGCAGGACGAAATGACCCGGTGTGATTTCTGCCAGCACGGGGTCGCCCACCTTCGGGTCTTCCACTCGGGTGAGCAGTGCCTTGTCGCGCCCGTCCTCGAGGAAAGGTCTCATGCTGTAGCCCTTCAGACGGAGCGTCACGGTATGTCCCTCGTTGAGCATCCTGACCACCTCGGGCAGGAACTTCGCATTCTCAAACTGTATCTCTTTTATTTCAGATTGCATGATTCTTTTTTTTATGGAGTTCAGGAGTTCAGACGTATGTAATACAAACTCTCATCTCGCACCTCTCATCTCTCACCTCTCATCTCGCACCTCTCATCTCTCACCTCTTCATAGCACATCAGGGCTGCTTCGCGGTCGGGCAGACAGTGGAGTGTATAGATGCCGATGCGCTCTACCACCCGCGTCACATTGTCGCAGATGGCGTTGAAGATGGGACCGTCCCACCGCATCGTGCTGCAGGCAGGCAGGAGCGAGGCGAAGGCCTCGATGGGGTTGAGCCTTTCGATGCTGTTCTGCTTAGCCCGGTCGATGCGCGTCACAGCTCCCAGGGGAGCCTTCACCTGCCGGTAGCAAGGTGTCTTTCCGCTCCACGGACTTCCATAGATAAAGACATCGTCGCCGATGATGCGGACAATGGGATTGTCGTCGTTCATCAGGTCGCAACCGGGAATATATCGCAGCCACGAGCTCACCTGCGTGCTCTTGCCCGTCCCGCTCTTGGCGATGAAGGCATAGCCGCGCCCATCGCATCTGACGAGCGAAGCATGGATCAGCAACGTCTGACGATGACAGCCTGCAAAGGCGAAGGCGAGCATCAGCGCATTGTTCAGTCCGAAGCAGCGCATGTTGTACGAGCCGTTCAGCGCACAGCGGCATTGGCTGAAGTCTTTGTTCGCCTGCAGCAGACAACAGTCGTTGCCATTGATATCCTTGATGATGAACTGGTAGCCTCCGTCGGGCAGCAGGTCGACAACGGTCTCGCCGTTGCCCGTATCGAAACGCCCTATCCGTTCGCGGTTAGGTTTGCGGACAGGCGGCAACGTATCGTCGACGACAAGACTGACGAACACATCATCGTCTGCCCCACCCTCGTCACATCGGAAAGGCTGGAACGAGGGGAGCAGGTGCATGCCGTTGTGCTTCGATTCCTCGAAGGCAATGGTGATGTGCAGGTCGGCGATACAGAAGTGGTTGGAGTCAGCCATGTCGTCTTATTTCTTCTTTTCCAGTGCCCTTTCCACCTTCCGCTTTTCGGCAGCCTCTGCTTTCTTGGCTTTTGCAGCCTCCTTGGCAGCCTTCTTCTTGGCTTTCCGCTCTTGTTTGGTCAGGGGTGTCTCGTCGTCGATGAAGGTGGGAGTGACGGCAGTGTATCGGAAGTCGGCAGCCGTGAGATACTTCACGCTGAAGCGTCCGTGCTTCTTTGCATATTTCTCGCGCGTGTAGCGTTCCTTCATCTTCACGTATTTCTTCTCGATGTCTTTCCGCGAGAGGGCGAACGTGGTGATACAGGTGCGGTTGGGCTCGAACTTCTCTGCCAGATAGTCGCGCAGCTGGTAAGAATACTGGTCGCGGTCGTGCAGGAAGTGCGTCTTGTCGTCCACCCAGGCGCTGTCTATCTCCTGAATGTCGGTGAAATAGACGGTCGAGTCGTTGAACGAAGCGGCAAAGCCGAAGAGGTACACTTTCTGCACTTTGCTCTTGGCGCTGATGGTCTCAGTGGTCATCCACGACAGGATTGCCACAAGGGTACTCAATAATAAATATCTTTTCATTTCCTTAAACTTTTCTGCTTTTCATCAGTTGCCCAAATAGGTCTTGAGCGGGTCGCTCTTGGCATTGGCCCTGAGCTTCCGGATGGCTTTTTCCTTAATCTGTCGGACACGCTCACGCGACAGACCGTATTTGTCGCCTATCTCGTCGAGCGTCATCTCGGGCTGGTCGATGCCATAAAAGGCCGTGACGACATTGCGCTCGCGCTCGGTGAGGGCGGAGAGCGCACGGAGAATCTCCTCGTGGAGTGACTCCAAGACCAGTCCGCGGTCGGCCATCGGCGCATCGGTGTTCTCGATGACATCGAGAAGACTGTTGTCGTCGCCCTCGCTGAAGGGCGCATCGACGCTGACGTGACGGGCCGGGGCCTTCATGGCCACTTCTATCTTTTCTTCGGGCAAGTCTATCTTGTCCGTCAGCTCATTGGCACTGGGCCGACGCTCATGTTCTTGCTCAAAGCGGTTTACTTCGCGATTGATCTTGCTGACGCTGCCCACCTGATTCATCGGCAGCTTGATGATGCGGCTCTGCTCGGCCAAGGCCTGCAAGATGCTCTGCCTGATCCACCACACTGCATACGAGATGAACTTGAAACCGCGCGTCTCATCAAACTTCTCCGCGGCCTTGATGAGTCCGACGTTGCCCTCGTTGATCAGGTCGGACAACGAAAGTCCCTGATTCTGATATTGTTTGGCCACTGATACGACGAAGCGCAGATTGGCCTTGGTGAGGCGTTCCAATGCCTCGTGGTCGCCTTGGTGAATGCGCTGCGCCAGCTCCACTTCCTGCTCCACGCTGAGCAGTTCTTCGCGCCCAATGTCCTGCAGGTACTTCTCCAGAGCGGCACTTTCCCTGTTGGTAATAGACTTCGTGATTTTAAGTTGTCTCATGGCTGTCATTCTTTTTTAGCGGTGCAAATGTACAAATAAAAAAACATAACACACAAGATTTGTGCATTTTTTTCGATTTATTTACGTTTTTACCCCATCGTATTGCTTTTTAGAAACGTTAATTACTGCTAAGTGCTTGTGGGTTTCACAATTTATGCTTACTTTTGCATGTCAAAAAAGTTGCATCGTTGACGTAAAAAGCTGACATTATATATCAAATACTTAAAAATTATACACAATGAGACTGATTATCGAACAGAACTACGACAAAATGTCGCAATGGGCGGCAGAACATGTCATCGAGCGTATCAACAACTTCAAGCCCACGGCTGAGAAACCCTTCGTGCTGGGACTGCCCACCGGTTCGTCGCCCGAAGGAATGTATGCCTGTCTGGTAAAAGCCAACAAGGAAGGACGCGTGTCGTTCAAGAATGTCATCACCTTCAACATGGACGAATATGTAGGACTCGCCGAAGATCACCCCGAGAGCTACCACTCGTTCATGGCCCGCAACCTCTTCGACCATATCGACATACAGCGCGAGAACATCCATATCCTCAACGGTAACGCCGACGACCTGGAGGCAGAGTGCGCCCACTACGAGCAGATGATCCAAGAGGCTGGCGGCATCGACCTCTTCATCGGAGGCATCGGCCCCGACGGGCACATCGCCTTCAACGAGCCCTATTCGAGCCTCACTTCGCGCACACGACAGAAGACACTCACGACAGACACCATCATCGCCAACTCGCGATTCTTCGACAACGATGTCAACAAAGTGCCCAAGCTGGCGCTCACCGTCGGTGTAGGCACCGTGATGGATGCCCGCGAGGTGATGATCCTCGTCAACGGACACCACAAGGCTCGCGCCCTGAAGGCTGCCGTAGAGGGTGCCGTTTCGCACGAATGGACCATCAGTGCCCTGCAGATGCACCAGCACGGCATCATCGTTTGCGACGAGGCTGCCACCGACGAACTGAAGGTGGGCACCTACAAATATTTCAAGGACATCGAGAAGAACAATCTATAAAGGAATGAATCTGAATTTAAGTAGTGAAATCGTGCTGAACAAGGTTTCGGCCGATTTCTATGCACCCAAGACGGAGGTGGAACGCTCGCAGATAACACGCTGCGAGAAGATTCCCACCGACATCTATCCCAGCATCGACGAGGCAGCACGCAACATCGCCGACACCGTAGAACACGAGATCAAGCGCAAGGATGCCAACAACCAGATGTGTGTGTTAGGACTTGGAACGGGCACCTCGCTCACACCCGTCTACCACGAACTGGCACGACGCCACCGCGAGGAGGGGCTGAGCTTCCGCAACGTCATCGTATTCAACGTCTACGAATACTACCCGCTGAAGCCCAACGCCCAGAACTGCTGCATCGAGCAGCTGCGGCAGCGATTCCTCAACCATGTGGACATCAAGGAGTCGAACATCCACACCTTCGACTTCTGCATCAGCCAGGAGCGCGTCAACGAGCATTGCCGGCAGTACGAAAGGCTCATCGCCGAGGCGGGAGGCATCGATGTGATGATGCTCGGACTCGGACGACTGGGCAACATCGGCACCAACGTGCCGGGCTCGTCGATGAACTCCGGACCGCGACTCATCCTGCTCGACCCCGTCATCCGCGAAGAGCTCTCGATGAGCTTCGGCAACAACGAACAGATACCTGCCACAGCCGTCACTATGGGCATCGGCACCATCCTCTCGGCTCGCAAGATCTTCCTGACAGCATGGGGCGACGAGAAGGCAAGCATCATCCAGAAAACCGTTGAAGGGCGCGTCACCGACACGCTGCCGGCATCGTTCCTGCAGACGCACAAAGACACCCGCGTGGTCATCGACCTCTCGGCAGCATCACGGCTGACGCGAATCGTTCATCCTTGGCTGGTGGCCTCCTGCGAGTGGACCGACAAGCTGGTACGATCAGCTCTGGTCTGGCTCTGCCAAGAAACGGGCAAGCCCATCCTGAAACTCACCAACAAGGATTACAACGAGCATGGTCTCTCCGAACTGCTCGCCCTCTACGGCTCGGCCTACAATGCCAACATCAAGATTTTCAACGACTTGCAGCACACCATCACCGGATGGCCCGGAGGCAAGCCAAACGCCGACGATACCTATCGACCAGAGCGTGCCAAACCCTATCCCAAGCGCGTCATCATCTTCTCCCCACATCCCGACGATGACGTCATCTCGATGGGCGGAACGCTTCGTCGACTTGTCGAACAGCATCACGATGTGCATGTAGCCTACGAGACAAGCGGCAACATCGCTGTGGGCGACGAGGAGGTGACACGCTTCATGCACTTCATCAACGGCTTCAACCAGCTCTTCGCTGAGGAGAAGGACACCGTCATCAAAGAGAAGTATAAGCAGATCAAGACATTCCTCGCACAGAAGCACGACGGCGACATCGACACACCCGACGTGCGGACCATCAAGGGTCTCATCCGCCGTGGTGAAGCACGCACGGCCAGCACGTTCAACAACATCCCTCTCGACCACGTCCACTTCCTCGACCTGCCTTTCTACGAAAGTGGAAAAATCGAGAAGCTGCCTATGGGCGAACGCGACGTGATGATTGTCAAGCAGCTGCTCGAAGAGGTGAAGCCCCACCAGATCTACGTCGCTGGCGACCTCGCCGACCCGCACGGCACGCACAAGAAGTGTACCGACGCCGTCCTGGCAGCCCTCGACATCATCAAGCACGAGGAGCCGAAGGGATGGATAGCCGACTGCCGCGTGTGGATGTACCGCGGTGCCTGGGCAGAATGGGAAATAGAGAACATCGAGATGTGTGTACCGATGAGCCCCGAAGAGCTGCGCGCCAAGCGCAACGCCATCCTCAAGCACCAGAGCCAGATGGAGAGTGCACCTTTCCTCGGCAACGACGAACGACTCTTCTGGCAGCGGGCCGAAGATCGTAACCGTGCCACAGCCAAGCTCTACGACAACCTCGGACTGGCCTGCTACGAGGCGATGGAGGCTTTTGTAGAATACAAACTCAACGGATAGAAAGAGATGAAGTTTATCGCAATCATCCCAGCCCGCTATGCGTCGACTCGCTTCCCGGGCAAACCGCTGGCTATGCTCGGCGGAAAGATGGTGATACAGAGAGTCTACGAACAGGTGTCGGCAACCATTGCCGACACCTATGTAGCTACCGACGACGAACGCATCCTCCGCGCCGTGGAGAGCTTCGGCGGAAAGGCGGTGATGACGGCTGCCACCCACCAGAGCGGCACCGACCGCATCGCCGAGGCCGTCGGCATCATCGGAGGTCACTACGATGTTGTTGTCAACGTGCAGGGTGACGAACCCTTCATCCGCCGCTCGCAGATAGAGACGGTGTGCCGCTGCTTCGACGACGAACTGACGCAGATAGCCACGCTGGCAATGCCTTTTGGCAACGAGGGAGGCTTCCAAACAATAGAAAACCCCAACTCGCCGAAAGTGGTGGTCGACAACCAAGGCTTCGCGCTTTACTTCAGCCGCAGCATTATTCCCTTCATTCGCGGCAAGCAGACCGACGCTTGGCCCGACAGCTTCCCCTTCCTCAAGCACATCGGCCTCTATGCCTACCGCACCGAGGTGCTCAGCGAGGTGACGAAGTTGCCGCAAAGCTCGCTGGAAAAGGCCGAGAGCCTGGAACAGCTGCGGTGGCTCCAGAACGGCTACAAGATAAAAGTAGGACTCACCGATGCCGAGACAGTGGGCATCGACACTCCTGCCGACCTCGAAAGGGCCGAACAGTTTCTTGAGAAAATAAAGAATTAGAGAATTGAGAGCCACGTAGGAGGTCACGCTTCCTGGCGTGACACCTGCCACATAGCTTCAATTGAAAAATTAAGGGGCTGAAACTCAGTCGGAGAGTTTCATCGACAGCTTGCCCTGATAGCCCACCGTCACCTCTACAACATACGAGGTGGCGGTGTCTGGTATTCCCAAGAAGGCCGCATAGCGGATACCGCTGTCGTCGACACTCTCCAGCTCCATGTCGCTCAGGATGGTCTCCTTCATGTCCACCATCGGCAGCAGCTTCGCAAAGTCCTGCTTGCGGAAATCGTGCGAATAGACACGCTGCGCTCCTCGGAAAATGGCCAGATGGACAGTGTTGTCGTAATAGACATTGCTCACCTCCATGCCGGCATCGTTGAAGCTGGTCTTGTACACCTTGTAGGTGGTGGGGTTCACCTGAACATAGCAGTGGTAATGGTCGGCAGGACCGCTGACGATGGTGTCGCGCTTGATGAGCCTCCGTTGGTTTAGCACCACAGGGGGCTGCATCTCGAAATAAGAAAAGTCGGTAGCATCCTCGCTCTTGACAAGCTTCACCGGCTCGCCGTCGGCATTGCGGAAGTTGAAGGCATGCTCCGTCTGCAGGTCGATGGGATAGCCCGTCGTGATACCTCCTATTAAATATAAGGTATCAGCGACAATCCTGAAAGCCACCGGCATGCTCGTAGAGTCGGGGTAGAAGATGGTGTCGCCCTTAGCCATCAGCACGGGGCTGTCATCGTCGGCCGAAACCCACACGCCCTGCAACAGCTTCTTTGCTCTGAGGTCTTCGGGCTGTACGGGTGTTGTTTGTTGGTTCTTCTTGCACGACACACATCCCACAAGGACGGCCGCAACGAACATGATAATATATCTTACCTTCATCTCTCTATTTCTTCTTCTGATGGCGACATATACGCCTAACGACCTGCAAAATTAAACATAAAATTTGGATTTCAACATAGCATTTAGCCTTTTTTTTCTTTTTGTGAGCATTTTTATTTGGTTTATTCGCGAAAAAGGTGTAATTTTGTACCCGAAATCAACATTTCAACTCTGTGATAGCATTAGAAAGACATATCGAAATACTGCTGCTCGAGAACGACTGCGTTATCGTTCCCGACCTCGGAGGCTTCATGGCTCACTACGTTGAAGCGAGCTACGACGGCTCCGAACAGCTCTACCTGCCACCCCTGCGTACCTTGGGTTTCAATCCGAAGCTCAAGATGAACGACTCGCTGCTCGCTCAGTCGTACGTCGAATCGTACGACATCAGCTATCCCGAAGCCGTCACAAGGATAGAGAAAGAAGTTAGCGAAATCAAACAACAGATTGAGAACCAGGGTCTTTATGAGATATACGACATCGGCACGCTGAGGCTCAACAAGGAGGGCAACTACGAGTTTGAACCCTGCGAGGCAGGCATCCTCACACCGGGTCTCTACGGACTCAGTGCGCTCGAGATCAGTCCCATCGCGCAGGCTCCTGCCATCAGCCACAAGAGTGCCATCGTCAGCACCGATGCCAAAGAACCTACCCACCACGCTCCTCTCGAAGAAGAAGAAAAGCAAGAGAAGGGCGAAAGAACGCTCCACATCAAGATGAGCACCGTGCGCAAAGCCGTAGCAGTAGCCGCCGCCGTAGCCCTGCTGATTGTCCTGGCGGTCCCCGTGGGCAACGAGTCGAAGTCAATCATCGAGAAGTGCATGATCGACACCGACCTCTTCTACCGCATCATGCCCAAGGAAATCACTACCAACAAACCTAATGAATTAAGAAGTAAGAAGGACGAATTAGGAAGTAAGAAGGACGATGTGTCGCTTCGCGAGGAAGAAGGAACAAAGGACGAATTAAGAAGTGAGAAGGAAGATGTACATCAACCTTCAACCATCGTACATCCTACTTCCGAAGGAACACATCAACCTTCAACCATCAACCATCAACCTTCAGAAGTCTGGACCATCGTGCTGGCCAGTCAGGTAGCCAGGAAGAACGCCGAGGCCTTTGTTGGAAAACTCAAGGAACGAGGCTATACCGAGACGGAAATCATCCAGCGCGCCAAGGGCATCAAGGTGGTCTTCGGCCACTTCGAAACCGAGGCACAAGCACAAAACCGCCTACGCACACTCCGACAGGAAAGCACCGACTTCGCTGAAGCATGGACGATGAGAATTGACAATTGATAATTGAGAATTGATAATTGACAGTTGAGAATTGAGAATTGATAATTCTTTCTCCGCTTCGCTTTGAAAGCGTCCCTTCAGACCGAGCGGAGAATTGATAATAAGCACCCCTAACTCCTATGAAACGCGTAAGATGTCCCAAATGCGACAACTTCATCATCTTCGATGAAACAAAGTATACCGAAGGTCAAAGCCTGGTCTTCCAGTGTCCCGAATGCGGCAAGCAGTTTGGCATTCGCATCGGTGTGAGCAAGCTGCGCGAACGTCAGCGCGACGAGCATCCCGACGAGCAAGCCAACGAGAAAGGCTACGGCTCCATCGTCGTCATCGAGAACGTCTTCCACTACAAGCAGGTCATCCCCCTGCAATGGGGCGACAACGTCATCGGGCGCTATCAGAAAGGCAATCCCATCAACACACCCTTTGAGACCGTCGACCCCAGCGTCGACCTCAACCACTGCACCATCAACGTGGGCCGCGACAAGCGGGGTCACCTACGCTACACGCTGAGCGACAACAACAGCAACACCGGCACCTTCGTGGCCGACGTAGAACTGAACCCACGCGAGAAGCGCATCATCGACGACGGCACACTCTTCACCCTCGGGGCTACCAGCATCATCCTCAGAGCCGCCGAAGAGTAAGTTTCTTCGACTGTTTGAAATACGAAAATACTTTCAAGGCTATCGACCAGAAACGATTCCCCTACCTCAACGACTTTCAGACGACGGCTACGCAAACGGACAGCCTGGAATACAAGATAGGCGAAATCTTCAGCGAACTGCACAACAAGATTCGCTCCGGCTTCAACATGCGCGAGATTATCAAACTGGTGGGACGAGCGCACGCCCCGCGAGATCTACGCTTCGCTGATGAAGTTAGTCGATAATATTGGTGAGATGATGAAAGAATTCAGCATAGTAGTAAATATATGAAAGAGAGCAGACAACAGAGCTGATGAGCAACATCATCCGTGTGCGTCCGCTGCTTTTTTTAGCCACGTACAGCAAGGCTCGTTGGTTAATTAATATTGTTTTCTGCTAAAAATAGTAGAAATATGAGTATGCTTACATATTTTTTTGTAATTTTGGGGGCAGAAAGAACAAATAACAATATAAATGCACTTCAAATGGAATTACAAAGCACCAACACCAGAAGAGACAAGGGCAGCTGAAGCGCTGGGAGCCAAGATGGGCATCAACCCCATTCTGGCGCAGATACTGATACGTCGCGGCATCACCACAGAACCTGCTGCCAAGCGGTTCTTCCGTCCGCAGTTGGGCGATTTGATCAACCCCTTCCTGATGAAGGACATGGACGTAGCGGTTGACAGGCTCAACGACGCCATGGGGCGCAAGGAGCGTATCATGATCTATGGCGACTACGACGTCGACGGCTGCTCGGCCGTAGCGCTGGTGTACAAGTTTCTGCAACAGTTCTATTCCAATGTCGACTACTATATCCCCGACCGCTATGAGGAGGGGTATGGTGTGAGCAAGAAAGGTATAGACTATGCTTTAGAAACAGGTGTGAAACTCATTATCATTCTCGATTGCGGCATCAAGGCAATCGACGAGATTGCTTACGCCAAGAGCGTAGGCATTGACTTTATTATCTGCGACCACCACGTGCCCGACGAGGTGCTACCGCCGGCCGTGGCCATCCTCAACCCGAAACGCGAAGACGACACCTACCCCTTCAAGCACCTGTGCGGATGCGGCGTGGGGTTCAAGTTCATGCAGGCCTTCGCCAAGAACAACGGCATACCCTTCTCGCAGCTCATACCCCTGCTCGACCTCGTGGCCGTGAGCATCGCTGCCGACATCGTGCCCGTGATAGACGAGAACCGCATCCTGGCCTTCCACGGACTGAAACAGCTCAACCAGAATCCGAGCGTCGGCCTGAAGGCCATCATCGACATCTGCGGACTGAACGGACGCGACATCTCGATGAGCGACATCGTCTTCAAGATAGGCCCCCGCATCAATGCCTCGGGACGTGTGGAGAACGGCATGCAGACCGTCGACCTGCTGATAGAGCGCGACCATGCCGAGGCGCTCAGGAAGGCAAAGCACATCAACGAATACAACGAGCAGCGAAAGGACATCGACAAGCAGATGACGGAAGAGGCCAACCAGATTGTGGAACGCATCGAGAGCCAGAAGCGCCACTCGTCCATCGTCCTGTACGACGAGAACTGGAAGAAGGGTGTCGTGGGCATCGTGGCATCAAGACTCACCGAGATCTACTTCCGCCCCACCGTGGTGCTCACACGCATGGGCGACCTGGCCACCGGGTCGGCACGCAGCGTCATCGGCTTCGACGTCTATGCAGCCATCAAGAGCTGTCGCGACCTGCTGGTCAACTTCGGCGGACATACCTATGCCGCCGGACTCACCCTGAAATGGGACGACGTGCCGAAGTTCCGCGAACGGTTTCAGAAGTATGTCGAAGAGCATATCCAGCCCGAGCAGACAGAGGCCATCCTGCAGATAGACGCGAAGATAGACTTCAAGGACATCACCCGCAAGCTCCACAACGACCTGAAGCGCTTCGGACCCTTCGGGCAAGACAACCCGAAGCCACTCTTCTGCACCACCGACGTCTACGACTTCGGTACGAGCAAGGTAGTGGGTCGCGATCAGGAGCATATCAAGCTGGAGCTGGTCGACTCGCGGTCGAACAACGTGATGAACGGCATCGCCTTCGGCCAGAGTGCCAGTGCGCGCTACATCAAGAGCAAGCGCTCGTTCGACATTGCCTACACCATCGAGGACAACATCTTCAAGCACAACGACGTACAGCTGCAGATAGAAGACATCCGACCGTCGGAGAATTGACAATTGACAATTGACAATTGACAATTGATAATTTATAATTGAGATTTGAGAATTGACTATTGGTGATGGGGAGCAAGGCGAACGACGAGGGGGGCGGTGGCTACACGCCGAAGAACGAATGGCTGACGGCTGAACGCTTCAGGTACATCCTGAAGAAGTATTGGGGATTCGACAGCTTTCGCGGCATTCAACAAGACATCATCGAGAGCATCGCCTCCGGACGCGACACGCTGGGGCTGATGCCTACAGGAGGTGGCAAGAGTGTCACCTTCCAGGTGCCTGCATTGTGCATGCAAGGCGTCTGCATCGTCGTCACGCCTCTCATCGCACTGATGAAAGACCAGGTGGCTCACCTCAGACAACAACGCATCCAGGCAGCCGCCATCTACACCGGCATGTCGCACGACGAAGTGCTCAAGACGCTGGAGAATGCCGTTTTCGGCGGTATCAAGATTCTGTACATATCGCCCGAACGGCTTGGCTCCCCACTCTTCCAGGCCAAGCTGCGCCACATGCAGGTGAGCTTCATCACCGTAGACGAAGCCCATTGCATCAGCCAGTGGGGCTACGACTTCCGTCCCTCTTACCTCCACATCGCCGATATCCGCAACATCAAGCCCGACGCACCCATCCTCGCCCTGACAGCCACAGCGACACCTGCCGTCGTCGACGACATTCAGCAGCAGCTCCACTTCCGACAGAAGAATGTCTTCAGCATGAGCTTCGAGCGTAAGAACCTGACATACATCGTGCGCAACGTGGAGGACAAGCAGGAACAGTTGCTCCACATCCTGCACGCCGTGGAGGGCTGTGCCATCGTCTATGTACACAGCCGCAAGCGGACAAAGGAGATAGCCACACTGCTTTACAAAGAGGACATCTCGGCCTTGGCCTACCACGCTGGCCTCGACAGCACCGAACGCGACCGCCGACAAGAGGAATGGCAACGCGACGAAGCACGCGTGATGGTAGCAACCAACGCCTTCGGCATGGGCATCGACAAGGCCGATGTCAGGTTGGTTGTCCACTTCGACTGCCCCGATTCGCCAGAAGCCTACTTCCAGGAAGCGGGACGCGCAGGACGCGACGGTCGGCAAGCCTATGCCGTGCTGCTGTGCAACAAGATGGACATCAGCAAGCTGCGGCAACGCATTGACAACACCTATCCACCGCGCGAAGAGATCAAGCAGGTGTACGAACATCTCGCCTACTACTACCAGATAGGTGTCGGCAGCGGGCGGGGAGCGTCGTTCGAGTTCAACATCGACCTCTTCTGCCAACGCTTCAAGCATTTCCCCATCCGTGTAGAGGCGGCCCTGAACATCCTTACCCGCGCCAAATACATTAGCTACGAAGAGGAGCGCGACAACAAGGCACGCGTGCACTTCACCATCGGCCGCGACGACCTCTACCGCCTACATTCGCTGTCCGCCAACGAGAACAACGTCATCACAGCCATGCTGCGCAACTATAGCGGGATGTTCAGCGACTACAGCTTCATCGACGAGGCCTACATCGCCGGACAGGCCGGCCTGCAGTCGCAACAGCAGGTGTACATGATCCTGAAGAACCTGAGCGAGAAACACATCCTGCGCTTCATCCCACAGCGCAGAACACCCTACATCACCTATCTGCAAAGTCGTGAGGATCCAGAGAACGTCATCCTGCCACCCGAGGTGTACGACGAGCGAAAGAAGGAGTTTGCTGCACGCATCGAACAGATGATCAGATACTTCAGCACCGACGACGAGTGTCGCCAACGCATGCTCCTAAGCTATTTTGGCGAGAAGAAAAGTCAGGACTGTGGACAATGCGACGTCTGCCGGAAACATCGGCATCACAAAGAACAGAAAGAAGAAAAGAAGTCGGCCGGGCAGGCCATTCTCAACCTGCTGTCCGACAACAAGCGACATCACATCGACGAGTTCAACTCGCTGCCCATCCGGACAGATATCCTTGATGCCGCCCTGCACCACTTGATGGAAGAAGAAACGGTCTATATGGATGATTGCTTCGTTAGAATGAAGAATGAAGAATGAAGAATCCTTCATATACCTCTTACTTTCTACTTCTTAATTCCAACCTCTTGCTTCTTAATTCTTAATTCCTACTTCTTAATTCGTTCACTTCTTCACCATATCGGTGGAGATGCTCTCGATATTGCCCGTCAGCGGGTGGTAGACAAGCTGGGTGAACAACTTCTTGCCAAAGAGCTCGTTGTCGAGCGACTCACAGCGGCCAAACTGCGTCGCCATCAGCTCAAGCGAGGCGACAGGGCGCGACATGCTGGTCAGGTCGGCACGGATGCGACCAGGCAGGTTGACATAGATCTCGGCATTGTCCTTGGGCAGCTTCCCCTCGGCAACGGCGCTGTTGACGGGCACCTGGTGCAGGTCGGTGATACTTATATAATAAGGTATACCGCTGAGGTCGTCGGCATCGACAAGCCCGAAGCGCTGCGAGAAACGGAAGAGGACGTCGCCCTCGGTCGCCTTCTCAGGGACGTAGCTGACCACCACTTCGGT
Source organism: Prevotella sp. (assembly GCA_017635615.1). GTDB lineage: Bacteria > Bacteroidota > Bacteroidia > Bacteroidales > Bacteroidaceae > Prevotella. The sequence goes on along the minus strand of JAGBLC010000171.1, from coordinate 7,679 downwards.
GGTGTCCTTGACTGTCGTGCCGCAGAACACCTGCATGAGGGCTGCCTCCTGCTGGTCGAGCGACTGCATCATGATGCGCAGCTGCTCACCATCCTTCGGCATGAAGTCGGCCTGACCCTTGGTGAGCATCGAGCGGCTCTCACGTATGTCGTAGATCTCCTGCGCCACCAGTTCGGCCATCTTGGCCTTGCTGCCGGCGGCAAGAATGTCCTGGTTCATATAGTCGTGGGCATTGGGCAGCTGGATCTTCGGGGCAGCCTTGAAGGGAATGCGTTCTGCAGGCAGGCTGGGATCGGCATTGACAGCCAGGATGATGCCCTGCGGCGAGATGGCCACACGCTGGATGTTGTGCTTGTTGTCGTTGCGGGCCGTAAACTGCTTGGCGGTGTCGGCAATGGCGGCAGGAACGATGTCGGCCGACAAGAGGCGATAGGCCACAGAGGGTTCTGCCGGTGCATCTGCTTTCTTCATGAAGCGTTCGGCATACTGGCACAGCTCGCCGGGCTGGGTGGTGGTCTTCTCGACCAGCAGCACCACGTCGATCGAGGTCTTGGGCAGACAGTAGGTGGTACCGTCCATGACGGTCTGGGCATGACCGTTCAGGGAGAGAAGCACACAGGCGATGATGGCTGCCATGCAGCGACTGACGGGTAGAGAGGTGATGTTCATGACTTTGCAGTAAGTATGTTTTATTGGTTTTGACGTGTTTAAAGGGTGTTCACGGAAGAAGGCCATTCCTCGAGCCGACGGAAAGCCTGCGGCAGATAGGCGATGATGTCGGAGGCTGTCAGGCTCTCCTGTCCCAGCTCGGCGGCAGCAAGGTCGCCAGCCAGTCCGTGCAGATACATACCGATGCTGCATGCTTCAGCCTGCACGTATCCACGGGCGAGCAAGGCCGTGATGATGCCCGCCAAGACATCGCCGCTACCGGCTGTGGCCATACCGGCATTGCCCGTGGTGTTGAAGACGACGCGTCCGTCGGGCTTGCAAAGGGCCGTATAGTGGCCTTTCAGCAAGATGTACCCCTTCAGCTGTTCAGCCATGCTGCGAGCACGTGCCAGCCGTTCGTAGCTGTCGGTGCACGGACTGCCGTTCAGACGGTCGAACTCCTTGGGATGTGGGGTCATGATGATGCCGGCAGGCAACTGCTGCAGCCAGGCACGATGGTTGGCCAGGATGTTGAGCGCATCGGCATCGAGCACGATGGGCACCGAGGTACGCCTGATCTGCGATATCAGGGCGATGGCGGTGCTCTCCTGCTGAGCCAGGCCGGGACCGATACAGACGGCATCGGCATCCGACGTGTCGGTGGCCTCGGTGAAGAACTTCTCGTCGGGGTCGGCCTCGATGATGGCCTCCGGCACACTCATCTGCATGATGTCGTTGTTGCGACGCGGGATATGAGCGACCACCTTCCCCACTCCACTGCGCAGACAGGCCTTCACGGCAAGGATGCTGGCACCCGCCATACCATAGCTGCCCGCCATGATCATGGCTGTTCCCATGCTGCCCTTATGGGCAAACGCATTGCGCGGTCGGAGACTCTTCGACACATCACCCTCGTCGAGCATCGTGAAGTGGGCATCGATGCGCTCGGCACCTTCTTCGCTCAAGCCGATGTTGAGGATGCGCAGGTCGCCGATGAAGGGTTGGTTCTCCGGGAAGAGAAAGGCCAGCTTGCGCTGGTGGATGGTGAGTGTCTGGTCGGCCTTGATGATATTGGCCCGCACGTTGTACGAGTTGTCCTCGGTCATCAGTCCCGACGGCATATCAACGCTCACGATGAAGGCCGGACTCTGGTTGATATACTTCACCAACGAGGCGAAACCACCTGCCAGCGGCTTGTTCATCCCCGTGCCGAAGAGGGCATCGACGACGAGTGTGTCGGCCGTCAGCTTCGGCGGGTCGAACTCTTCGACCACCTCGGTGAAGGCTTTCACCTTACGGCATTCCTGCAGCCGACGGCGGTTCTTGTCGCAGTCTTCGCTCAGCTTCCCCGTGGTGTTGAAGAGGAACACACTGACGTGGTATCCCTGCTCGGCCAGCATGCGGGCCATGGCGAGGCCGTCGCCGCCATTGTTGCCGGGACCAGCAAAGACCACGACGGGTGTCTGTGTGGTCCATTGCTCCATGACGGCTCGGGTGAGCGTCTTGGCAGCCCGCTCCATCAGGTCGATAGAGCGGATAGGCTCATGGGCTATCGTATATTGGTCGAGTTCAGCCAACTGTCCGCTTGTGAATATTTTCATATCTCGTCTGTCACTAAATCCTAACTATTTCTGTTATCAACGTGCAAAGATACACTTTTCGGCAAAACTATGCAAGAATTTTGCACATTTTTCTTCGTTTTTCGCGTTTCGCCACAATTTTTCACGTCGCAGCAAGATGCCCGTAGCTCTTACCTTTGCATCCGACTATAGATAATGCTCTACTCTGTCGTCTGCTATCTTTTCTTATCACGAATTTGAGAATTAGAGAATTACATGACTCCTATATTACAAACCTGCTATCTTTCTTATCCCGAATCTGAGAGATTTGTCGAAGACCCACGAGGAACGCAGTAATTAGAGAATTGAAGAGATTTGTCGAAGACCCACAAAGAACGCAGTAATCAGAATCCACGAAATTCTCTAATTCGGGATAAATAGAGAATTACATGAGTGGGTAGTTAAAGATGCCCGTTGCCATACAACATGCCGCAAACCCGAACACTACATTAATAAAGTAGTGAGACTACATTAATAAAGTAGTGAGACTACATTAATAAAGTAGTGAGACTACATTAATAATGTAGTGTCGGGATATGCCGCAAATCGCATCGCGAAAGATAATACAGCACCTTATTTTTTCCGTTTTTTTCTGCGTTTTACAGATTTCTCGTATTATTGTTGTATCTTTGCGGCCAAAAGACAGAAAAGATGAGAGGCATGAATAATTGGAAGACTGTCGTGCTGGCAGTGATGATGACGTGGGGCTTCTGCCAGCAAGCCTTCTGCCAGCTGATGCCCCGACCGAAAGTGGGACTGGTGCTGGGAGGCGGCGGTGCGAAGGGTGCCGCCGAGGTGGGTGTGCTGAAAGTCATCGAAGAGGCGGGCATACCCATCGACTACATCGCCGGCACGAGCATCGGCAGCATCGTGGGCGGCCTGTATGCCATCGGCTATCGGGCCGAACAGCTCGACTCGCTCTTCACCTCGCAGGAGTGGCTAACACTGCTCTCCGACCGACAGGAGCGCCACCGCAACAAGATCTACCAGGAGCAGGACAGCGTGGGGTATGTGTTCGGCTTTCCCGTTATCCGAAAAGGGAAGAAGCACGGCGACGAGTCGTTTGGCATGGTGAAGGGTGACAAGATCCTGCAGCTGCTGCAGCAGAAGACTGGCAGCTACGACGCGCTGCCCTTCGACAGCCTGCCCATCCCCTTCCGCTGCGTGGCCGTCGACCTGAACAAATGGCGCGAGGTGGTGCTGCAAGGAGGCTCGCTGGCCAGGGCTATGCGCGCCTCGATGGCCATCCCCGGCGTGTTCAAGGCGCTCAGGAGCAACGACCGTCTGCTCGTCGACGGCGGTGTGCTGAACAACCTGCCCGTCGACGTGGTGAGGAAGATGGGTGCCGACATCGTCATCGCCATCGACCTGACACAGAAGAAACATGCCTCGCGCGACTTCTCGCTGAAAGACTGGGTAGGCATCGGCGGGGCCGTCGACTGGCTCGTATCGCGGCCCGACATCACGAAATACAACAAGAACCGGCAGGATGCCGACGTCTATATCAACCCACCGTTGGAGGGCTACGACGTGGCGAGCTTCAACAATGCGAGCATCCGCGAAATGATCCATATCGGCCAACGGACAGGCAAAAAACACTGGAACGACCTGCTGAAAGTGAAAGAAATGGTAGAAAAAAGAAAGTTTTCAACACAATAACTTGCCGCAATCAAAATTATTTATTACTTTTGTGGCAAATTCATAACACACTCATCATGGATACCATTACAATCAAAGACAAACAATTCAGGATTTCTATCCCCGCCACGGAGATTCAACAGCGCGTCAAGGCTGTGGCAGAACGTATCAACAACGACATGCAGGGCAAGAACCCGCTGATGATAGCCGTGCTGAACGGCTCGTTCATCTTTGCCGCCGACTTGATGCGTCATATCACCATCCCGTGCGAGATATCGTTCGTCAAGCTCGCATCGTACCAGGGGACGACCAGCACGGGCAAGGTGACTGAGGTGATTGGCATCAACGAAGACCTTACCGACCGCGACATCATCATCGTGGAAGACATCGTGGACACGGGGCAGACGATGCAGCGCATGATAGAGACGCTCGGTACACGCCACCCCAAGAGCATCCACATCTGCACGCTCTTGTTGAAACCCGAGAAGCTGCAGGTAGACCTCAACATCGAGTATGCCGCCATGAAGATTCCCAACGACTTCATCGTGGGCTACGGTCTCGACTACGACCAGCAGGGACGCAACCTGCCCGACATCTACACAGTTTGCAACGAATGATGAATCGAGAGCATAATAGTTGTAACAAGTAAATAGGTATAGATTATGAAGAACATTGTGATTTTCGGAGGCCCAGGCTCTGGTAAAGGTACGCAGAGCGACCTCATCGTGGAGAAGTACGGCCTGAAGCACATCTCCACGGGCGACGTGCTGCGCAAGGAGATAGCTGCCAAGACAGAGACGGGCATCATCGCCGCCTCGTTCATCGACCGCGGACAACTCATCCCCGACGAGCTCATGGAGCAGATTCTCGCCAACGTCTACGACAGCTTCGGAACGGATCATCCCGGCGTCATCTTCGATGGCTACCCCAGAACCATCCCGCAGGCTGAATGGCTCAAGCGGATGATGGCCGAACGCGGACACAAGATAGCCGCCATGATAGAGCTCGACGTGCCCGACGAGGAGCTGACGCAACGGCTGCTCAAGCGCGGAGAGATTAGCGGACGGAGCGATGACAATGCTGAGACCATCCAGAAGCGACTCAACGTGTACCACCAGCATACCGAACCGCTCATGCAGTGGTACCAGCAGGAAGGCATCCGCCATCAGGTGGAAGGAACAGGAACCATCGACGACATCTTCGGGCGTATCAGCAACGTCATCGACAATATCTAACCTCTCACCTCTCATCGGGGGCCGGGGGACTTCTCACCCCTTACCCCCACCTATCACTTCTCACCTCTAAAAAAAATGGAATCAAACTTTGTAGACTACGTAAAAATCTATTGCCGCTCGGGAAAGGGCGGAAGGGGCAGCATGCACCTGAAACACCTGAAATACAACTATAACGGCGGTCCCGACGGAGGCGACGGAGGACGCGGTGGCGACATCATCCTGCGCGGCAACCACAACTACTGGACACTGCTCCACCTGAAATACCAACGCCATGTCTTTGCCGAACATGGAGGCAACGGCGGCAAGGACAAATGCCACGGCACGGATGGCAAAGACCAATATATCGACGTACCGTGCGGGACGGTAGTCTACAATGCCGAGACGGGTAAGTTCGTCTGCGACGTCACCTACGACGGACAGGAGGTAGTCCTGCTGAAAGGAGGCCGAGGCGGACTGGGAAACTTCCAGTTCCGCACAGCCACCAACCAGGCTCCGCGCTTTGCTCAGCCGGGCGAACCCATGCAGGAGATGACCATCATCCTCGAACTGAAACTGCTGGCCGACGTCGGACTGGTGGGCTTTCCCAATGCAGGCAAGAGCACCCTGCTCTCCTCGCTCTCATCGGCAAGGCCGAAGATTGCCAACTACCCCTTCACCACACTGGAGCCTTCACTGGGCATCGTGGGCTATCGCGACAAACAGTCGTTCGTCATGGCCGACATACCTGGTATCATAGAGGGCGCCAGCGAAGGAAAGGGACTCGGACTGCGATTCCTACGACACATCGAGCGCAACTCGCTACTGCTCTTCATGGTTCCCGGCGACACCGACGACATCAAGCGCGAATACGAGATTCTGCTCAACGAGCTGCAGAACTTCAACCCCGAGATGCTCGACAAGCATCGTGTGCTGGCCGTGACGAAATGCGATCTGCTCGACGACGAACTCATCGAGATGCTCAGCGAGACCTGTCCCGACGATATCCCCGTGGTGTTCATCTCGGCTGTCGCCAACATGGGGCTCGACGAGCTCAAGGACGCGCTCTGGCGCGAACTCAATAGCGAGAGCAACAAGTTGCAGACCATCATGGCAGAGGATACGCTGGTGCACCGCGACAAGGACATGAGCTTCTTCGCCACCGAGCTGCGCGATGAGGGCGAGGATGAGGATATTGAATACATCGAGGAAGAGGACATCGAAGAGCTCGATGATTTCGAATATGAGAATGAGGAGCCATGACCCATCCTGTGCTTCATGAGTATGACTTGGGGCCTAGCGTGACGGCCTTCAGCTCCACCCGTCATGGCGGAGTGGGACAAGGTGACTATGCCTCATTCAACATCAATTACTATTGTGGTGACGCCCCTTCTCATATCGAGGCCAACCTAATGGCACTCTGCCAACTGTTGCAAGTCTCTCCCGACCACATCGTCTACCCCCATCAGACGCATAACGATGTGGTGTCGGCTATCGACAGGCAGTGGATGGAGTCGCTCAGCCCAGCGGAGAAGAGACAGAGCCTGGAGGGAGTCGATGCGGTAATGACCAATCTCAGAGGGGTATGTGTAGGGGTATCTACAGCCGACTGCATCCCCATCCTGCTCTACGACAGCACTCACCATGCCTGTTGTGCCGTGCATGCCGGATGGAGAGGAACAGTGAAACGCATCGTCCAGAAAGCAGTAGAGGCAATGACAGGCAATTATGGGACAAGTCCTCAACAACTCAGGACAATCATAGGACCCGGCATCTCGCTCGAAGCCTTCGAGGTGGGCGACGAGGTCTACGAAGCCTTCCGTCAGGCTGGCTTTGATATGCAGCCCATCGCCATGCGCTTTCCCACCTCAAGCCATTCCACAGCGGACGTCAAAGAGAAGTGGCACATCGACCTCCCGGAGTGCAACCGCCAACAGCTGACGGCATGCGGCATTCCCGCCGACAACATCCTCCTGTCGCACATCTGCACCTACACCGACTGCCACACTTTCTTCTCCGCTCGCCGACTCGGCATCCATTCCGGCCGCATCTTCACCGGCATCATGCTCCATCCCTAAGAATGAATACGTCCTTCATCAAGGAAAACTCATCTTTTTTGTCTTTTTCCTTGGCACTTCCACTGATTTGTTGTGTATTTGCAGCGTGACTCGAGTGGTCCCTGGGACATGATGGTTTATATCTTTATGGAAAGAGGATTTCCTTCTGCGGGCGAATTGCAAATTCACCCGAACGTCAGTCACCGCCAGGTCAGCCGAATTTGCCGCTCGACCTATGGTCGCTCTGTGCTAATGTAGGAGGTCACGCTTCCCAGCGTGACACCTTCCACTTGTGTTTCCTATGCGCTGTTGCGACGCTGGGAAGCGTCGTCTCCTACGTTGCCTCTGATGTGCTAATGTAGGAGGTCACGCTTCCCAGCGTGACAAAAGCCACGATAGAAATCTCCCCTCGGGGATGGAAGGGGGGCTCAATGAATGCTTTCGCCTTCCCCCGCAAAGTCGGAAGGGGACTTACCCGTTGACATTGTCAATTATCAATTGTCAAT
>JAGBLC010000170.1 GCA_017635615.1 Prevotella sp. | reverse complement strand
TTTATAGCCCCATTTTCACACCTCTACGGAAGCTTAATGTAGTATTGTAGTAAAGTAGTGTTGAAGTATTTTTGTTTGCACCCCCCAAAACTGCCGTGTTTACGGGGAGAGTGAAAATTAATTCTTGTCGTTAACAGATTTTTGCACACCATGAGCCTTCCGATTTGGAGGTGTCGCAGATAGTGCGTACCTTTGCAATGTGATTAGGAATCGCTCTTTGACTTACTGCAACATCATAAACAACGACATCGGAGACTATCAACGACCGCATCAGAGACCATCTCTGAGGGCATCAGAGACCATCTCTGAGGACATCAGAGACCATCAACGACAGGCACATCAATACTCAACAGTTTTTAGACACGCGCTCGGCTATGCCTATCGACGTGAGGAAAAGCTTCAGGATAGCGGGATTGGGAAAATAATTGCTCGCACGTTGAGAATTTTGATAAAAGATTTGGTCAATACAAACAAAAGCATTACTTTTGCACGTGCTTAAAAAAGAGGTTTCCTGTCACCTACATAGAATATGAGTTTTACGAGCAGAATAGATTCAGACCAGCAACATGCAGCCCCTCAGAATACGGGAGAGCCTGCCATCCCCCGTACGAAGGCATGGCTGCTGGCAGCCCGTCCGAAGACGCTGTCGGGAGCTGCTGTGCCGGTAATGATAGCGCTGGCTCTGGCTTACAGCGACTGCCGGACATCGGGACTTCCTTTCGCATGGCTGCCCGCTGTGCTGTGTCTGTTGTTTGCCTTCGTGATGCAGATAGATGCCAACTTTGTCAACGACTATTTCGACTTCGTCCGCGGCAACGACGACGAGACGCGACTCGGTCCGAAGCGAGCCTGTGCGATGGGGTGGGTGAGTGCTGCCAGCATGCGTCGCGCCATCCTGTTGACGACAGCCGTCGCCTGTCTGATAGGTTTGCCGCTGGTGTGGTATGGCGGATGGGAGATGATCGTTGTCGGTCTGCTGTGCGTTGTCTTCTGTTTCCTCTACACCACCCACCTGAGCTATCACGGCCTTGGCGATGTGCTGGTGCTGGTGTTTTTCGGAATCGTGCCTGTCTGTATCCCTTATTATATCATGGTGCATGCGTTGACCGTCGAAGTGTTTGTCGCTTCCATTGCCTGCGGTCTGGTCATCGACGGACTGCTCGTGGTGAACAACTATCGCGACATCGACAACGACCGCCGTGCAGGCAAGATGACGCTCTGTGTGAGGCTTGGCAAACAGAAGAGCCGGGGCTTCTATCTGGCTTTGGGCTTTGCGGCTTGTCTGTTGGGCATCGTGTTCGCCTTCAGCGGTCATCTATATGCTGCCATACTCCCCCTCGTCTATCTGGCGCAGCATGTCAAAGCCTACCGCCACATGGTGGCCATCGACCACGGGGCGGAGCTCAACGCTGTGCTTGGCGAGACAGCCCGCAACATGTTCGTGTATGGACTTTGCGTCAGTCTCGGCGTGTTGATAGGCTAAATAAGTAAATCGAAAATAAATCGTAAATTGAAAATAAATCGTAAATAATCATGATGCGTTCAAGAACAGCCGAATGGTTTGAAACCAAGATCAAGTATGAAAAGACCATGGAAGATGGTCAGCCCAAGAAAGTGTCAGAACAATATGTGGTAGATGCCCTGAGCTTCACCGAAGCCGAGCGGCGCATCACTGAAGAGATGTCGGCCTATATCAGCGGCGAGTTTGACGTTGCCGACATCAAGAAGGCCACCTACAAGGAGATATTCTTCAGCGACGCTGAGAGCGCCGACCGCTGGTATAAGGCAAAGTTGCAGTTTATCACCATCGACGAAAAGACCGAGAAAGAGAAGCGCTCCAATGTCTACTACCTCGTCCAGGCTGGTACCCTTCCCGCAGCCGTGAAGAACATCGGCGAGGTGATGGGCGGCACGATGATCGACTACGTCATCGCATCCATTGCCGAGACACAGCTGATGGACGTCTTCGAATACGAGAAGAGCGTGAAGAAGAACATCGACGACAAGCCCGAATACGAGCAGCAACCGGAGGCCGAGGCATGACAGACGTAAAGAACAACCTTCATGAGGTGCTTGCCAACCTGCCCGACGGCGTTCAGCTTGTCGCCATCAGCAAGTATCATCCCAACGAGAAGATCCTTGCCGCCTACGAAGAGGGGCAGCGCATCTTCGGCGAGAGCCACGAACAGGAACTCAAGCGGAAGCATACTGAATTGCCTGCCGACATCGAGTGGCACTTCATCGGCCACCTGCAGACCAACAAGGTGAAGTATATCGTGCCCTATATCTCGATGATCGAGGCCGTCGACTCGCTGAAGCTGCTGCGCGAGATCAACAAGCAGTCGCTCAGATGCGGTCGCACAACCGATGTCCTCTTGGAGCTGCATATCGCAGCCGAGGAGACGAAATACGGACTCTCGCTCGACGACTGCCGCCAGCTGCTCGAAGGCGGCGAATGGCGCGAGATGAAGGGCGTGCGCATCTGCGGACTGATGATGATGGCATCGAACGTCGACGACAAGGAGCAAATCCGGAAAGAGATGCTCACGGCTGCCGACTTCTTCGACGAGGTGAAGGCGCGCTATTTCGCCGATGCCGACTATTTCCGCCATCGCAGCTGGGGCATGAGCCACGACTACCGGATAGCCGTGGAGTGCCGTTCTACGATGGTCCGTGTGGGCACCACCATCTTTGGCGAACGCGAATATTGACAAGCCTATGCTACGAAGCTACACGAAACTCCTCTTGTCGGCAACAGGAGCCTTGCTGCTGTTGCTGATGGTGGTTTCGTGTGCCGCTGACAAGACATTAGGCGACGACGAACTTCTGCTGCATCGCGTCAGGGTGGTGGCCGACACAAAGGATCTCGATGCTTCGCGCCTGCAGCCGTATGTCAAGCAGCAGGCTCACGGCAGTCTGTTCAGCCGTAAGAAGGTGGTCTACGACTCGTTGCTCACACAGCGGACATGTACCGACATGGCCAATGCCATGCAGAACATGGGCTATCTCGATGCCACCGTTGAAAGCCAGACGCACCAGAAAGGGCGCAAGATGGACGTCAGCTATCTGTTGCATCCTGGCGAACCCTACTTCATCCGCGACATCGACTACGATATTCAGGACGAGCGCATTGCGCAACTGCTGCAACTCGACCAGCCCGACAACCAGGTGCTGAAGGAAGGGGTGCGATTCTCTGTCGACCAGCTCGACCAGGAGCGCAAGCGTATCACGAAACTTCTGAACGACCAAGGCTACTACAAGTTTCACAAGGACTATATCACCTTCTCCGTCGACAGCATGCACGGTTCGCGCCTTCTCGACGTGACGATGCACCTGCATCCTTATTTCGTCCACAAGGATTCGGCGGCTTCGCCCCATCCGCTGTACACGATACGCCGTGTCAGCTTCGTCAGCGGCGACGACGGGAAGATACACCTCCGGGAGAAGGTGCTGCGCGAGAACACACGGATAGAAGAGGGTAAGCCCTACAGCAGCAGCGACTTACAGAAGACCTACAACCTCTTCGGGCGCTTGGCTGCCGTAAGATATACCGGCGTGAAGTTCACCGAGGTGACCGACTCCTCACTCCTCACTCCTCACTCCTCACTCCTCGACTGCCAAGTACAGGTGTCAACGGGCAAGCCCAACAGCCTCAGCTTCCAGCCAGAAGGAACCAATACGGCGGGCAACCTCGGGGCCGCTGCCTCGCTGACGTACGAAAACCGCAACCTCTTCCGAGGTGCCGAGACCTTCAGCGTGCAGCTGCGTGGAGCTTTCGAAGCCATCACGGGCTTGGAAGGCTATCAGAACGAAGACTACGAAGAGTACAGCATAGAGTCGAAACTCGTCTTCCCGCGCTTCATCCTGCCTTTCGTCTCGAAGAACTATCGTCGTCGCAGCACGGCAACCTCCGAGCTCAGCGTGAGCTACAACCTGCAGAACCGACCGGAGTTCCAGCGCCGGTTGTTCAACGCTGCATGGCGATACCGCTGGACCGATACGCCGAAACACACCAATTATCGTGTCGACGTCATCGACCTGAACTACATCAACATGCCCTGGATTTCTGCCACGTTCAAGCACGACTACCTCGACAGTGTGTCTAACCGGAATGCCATCCTGCGCTACAACTACGAAGATTTGTTCATCATGAAGATAGGCTTCTCCATGTCGCACGCTCATGGTAACAACGCCTATAAACTGAATGTTGAGACGGCTGGTAACTTATTGAAAGCCACCAGTCTACTGCTGAATAAGAAACAAAACGATCATGGGCAGTACACCCTCTTCGGCATTGCCTATGCTCAATATGCGAAAGCCGATTTCGACTTCACCCACGTCCATCGGTTCAGTCCTGTCAACGAGTTGGTGGTGCATGCTGGCTTCGGCATCGCCTATCCATACGGCAACAGTCGCGTGCTGCCCTTCGAGAAGCGTTACTTCTCGGGCGGTGCCAACTCCGTTCGCGGATGGAATGTCAGAGGATTGGGACCAGGAAAGTTTCGCGGTTCGAACGGTGCCATCGACTTCATCAACCAGACGGGCGACATGAAGCTCGACCTCAATGCCGAATATCGCACCGACCTGTTCTGGAAACTGCGCGGAGCGTTCTTCATCGATGCCGGCAACATCTGGACTCTCCGTGCCTATGACGAACAGCCTGGCGGACAATTCCGATGGAACGAGTTCTACAAGCAGATAGCCGTGGCCTACGGATTGGGAGTACGTCTGAACTTCGACTATTTCGTCTTGCGATTCGACATGGGCATGAAGGCCATCAATCCTGCCTACGAGACGAAGGAAGAGCATTATGCCATCATCCACCCAAGGCTCTCACGCGACTTCGTGTTCCACTTTGCCGTTGGCCTTCCCTTCTGATTGATGAAGCGTCTCTAATTGTTGTACTCCTGCCACGACTTGATGCTGAGTTCTTCGAGCGACTTTTCACAGAAAGCCTCGATGAAGGCCGAGGCAAGGCGCGCATTGGTGATGAGCGGGATGTTGTGGTCGATGGCTCCGCAGCGAATCCTGTAGCCGTTGGTCAGTTCGCGCTTGGTGTGGTTCTTCGGGATATTCACGATGAGGTCGAAGCAATGGTCGGCAATCATCCTCATGACGTTGGGCTTGTCGTTCTCCTCGTCGGGCCATGCCACAGCGGTAGCCTTGACGCCGTTCTCGTTGAAGAAGCGCGCCGTTCCCTCCGTGCCATAGATGGAGTATCCCTTGCTCACCAGTGCGCGGGCAGCATCCAGCATGGCTACCTTCTCCTTCGTGCCGCCAGAAGAAATCATCACGGCCTTCGTCGGTATCTTGTAGCCCGTGGCTATCATCGCGTTCAGCAGGGCTTCCTCGTAGGTGTCGCCCAGGCAGCCCACCTCTCCCGTGCTGCTCATGTCGACGCCCAGCACAGGGTCGGCATGCTGCAGACGAGCAAAGGAGAACTGGCTTGCCTTCACACCGATGCGGTCGATGTCGAACTCGCTCTTGTCGGGCGTGGAGTAGGGGGCTCGGAGCATGATTCTCGTAGCCGTGTCAATGAAGTTGTGCTTGAGCACCTTGCTGACAAACGGGAACGAACGCGAAGCGCGAAGGTTGCACTCGATGACCTTCACATCGCGTCCCTTGGCGAGATACTGGATATTGAACGGTCCTGATATCTTCAGCTCCCTGGCTATGGCGCGGCTCATCTTCTTGATCTGTCGGACGGTGGCATAATTGATTTGCTGGGCGGGGAACACCATCGTGGCATCGCCCGAATGGACACCTGCATATTCGATATGCTCAGAGATGGCATATTCCACCACCTCACCGTCGCGGGCTACTGCATCAAACTCCACCTCGTTCGTCTCTTGCATGAACTGCGAGACGACGACGGGATAGTCTTTGCTCACCTCGCTGGCCTTGCGGAGAAACTCTTCGAGTTCGTCGTAGTCGTAGCATACGTTCATGGCGGCACCCGACAGCACATACGAGGGCCTTACCAACACGGGGAAGCCGACACGCTCTACGAACGACTTCACCTCCTCCATACTCGTCAGAGCGTTCCATTCCGGCTGGTCGATGCCCAGGGAGTCGAGCATGGCAGAGAACTTGTTCCTGTCCTCAGCCCGGTCGATGCTCACCGGACTCGTGCCGAGGATAGGCACATGCTGGCGGTGCAGCTTCATGGCAAGGTTGTTCGGAATCTGTCCGCCAACGGAGACAATCACACCCATGGGATTCTCCAGGTCTATCACATCGAGCACACGCTCCAGCGACAGTTCGTCGAAATAGAGCCTGTCGCACATGTCGTAGTCGGTAGAGACGGTCTCCGGGTTGTAGTTGATCATGATACTCTTGTGTCCAAGTTTCCTCGCTGTGGCGATGGCGTTCACCGAGCACCAGTCGAACTCCACACTCGATCCGATGCGATAGGCTCCCGATCCGAGTACGATGACGGGATTATCGTCGGCGAAAGCTACATCATGGCACGTAGCGTCGTAGGTGACGTAGAGGTAGTTCGTCTCTTCCTTGCTCGCTATCGTCGGAATGCGCTTCACGAAAGGCAGCACGCCGGCATCCTTTCGAAGCTTCCTGACGGCAAGGTTCTCCTTCTCCATCTTTCCTTTCGCCTTCAAGACGAAACGGGCTATCTGGAAGTCGCTGAATCCGAGGATCTTAGCCTGTCGCAGAACAGCCGTCGGAATATCTTCCAGCCGATGGTAGCCTTCCAGCGAATGCTTGAAGTCGACGATATTCTTCAGGCGGTCGATAAACCACGGGGCTATCTTTGTCAGCGTGCATATCCGCTCCACCGTGTAGCCTTCTTCCAAAGCCTGAGCGATGGCAAAGATGCGCAGGTCGGTGGGATTCTCCAGCTCCTCGTCGAGGTTGTCGAAGCTGATACGGTTGCCCACAAAGCCGTGCATACCCTGTCCGATCATCCTTAATCCTTTCTGTATCAGCTCCTCGAAAGAACGACCGATGGACATAATCTCGCCCACCGACTTCATGCTCGACCCTATCTTCCTGCTCACACCAGAGAACTTCGTCAAGTCCCACCGAGGTATCTTGCAGATCAGATAGTCGAGCTGCGGAGCATCGTAGGCAGAGTTGGGTGTTCCCCGTTCGCCTATCTGGTCAAGCGTGTAGCCCAACGCTATCTTTGCGGCTACGAAGGCAAGGGGATAGCCCGTTGCCTTCGATGCCAACGCCGACGAACGGCTCAGCCGGGCGTTGATCTCTATGATGCGGTAGTCGTTTGTCTCGGCGTTGAACGCAAACTGTATGTTGCACTCGCCGACGATGTCGAGATGTCTCACACACTTGATGGTGATGTCTTGCAGCATCTTCACCTGATCATCGCTCAGCGAGCAGATCGGGGCGACAACGATACTCTCGCCCGTGTGGATGCCCAACGGGTCGAAATTCTCCATCGAGGCAACGGTGAAGCATCTGTCGCTTCGGTCTCTGATACACTCAAACTCTATCTCCTTCCAACCTTTCAGACTCTCCTCGACCAATATCTGCCGGGCAAAGGTGAAGGCCGACTCGGCTGTCAGCCGGAAGCTTTCTTCGTCTGAGCAATGACCGCTTCCTAAACCTCCCAGGGCATAGGCCGAACGTATCATCACGGGGAAACCAATTCGGCGCGCTGTCATGAGAGCATCCTCCATCGTTTCGCAAGCCTGCGAGACGGGCACCTTCAGCCCCACCTTGTTCAGCTCTTTAACGAACAGGTCGCGGTCTTCGGTGTTCATGATGGCCGCCACACTCGTGCCAAGCACCTCTACACCGTATGCCTCCAACACACCGCTCTGGTACAGCTCCGTACCACAGTTCAGCGCCGTCTGTCCACCGAAAGACAGCAGTATGCCGTCGGGCCGCTCCTTCTTGATAATCTCGGTTACAAAAAAGGTATTGACGGGCAAGAAATAAACCTTGTCGGCAATACCTTCACTGGTTTGGATGGTTGCAACATTGGGATTGACGAGGACGCTGTGGATGCCTTCTTCCCTCAATGCTTTCAACGCCTGCGAGCCTGAGTAATCGAACTCCCCCGCCTGACCTATCTTTAGGGCTCCTGACCCTAAGACGAGAACTTTGTTTAGTTTTTTCATTATCCTGAATATTTTTGCGTAACGGTGGCAAAGGTACGAATAATTATGTAAACTCACAAGCCGAAGCCGTTTTTTCTGACAATTTTCTTTGACGGTTCAAAAAAAATACCTACCTTTGCGCCAATTCTATTTAATTAAAAACTTAATATCTATGTTTGAAGGACAACCGAAAGGTCTATTCGCGCTTGCACTGGCCAATACCGGTGAGCGTTTCGGCTATTACACGATGATAGCCGTGTTTGCATTGTTTCTCCGTGCCAATTTCGGCTTGACGCCTGGCACGGCAGGTGTTATCTACAGCTCGTTCTTGATGCTGGTCTATTTCTTGCCTCTCATCGGCGGCGTGCTGGCCGACAAGTTTGGCTTCGGTAAGATGGTCACCGCGGGTATCATCATCATGTTCTTTGGCTATCTCTTCCTCTCTATCCCTCTCGGAGGCGGGGTGATGGCATTGTGCTGCATGATAGCGGCCCTCTTCTTCATCAGCTTCGGCACCGGACTGTTCAAGGGCAACCTTCAGGTGATGGTGGGCAATCTCTACGACGACCCGAAGTATGCCGACAAGCGCGATGCCGGTTTCTCCATCTTCTACATGGCCATCAACATCGGTGCCCTCTTCGCTCCGACGGCAGCCATCAAGATTTCCGAATGGGCCAAGACGGCGCTCGGCTATACACAGGATGGCGAGGCTTACCACTTCGCTTTTGCCGTGGCCTGCGCTTCGCTCATCCTCTCCATCGCCATCTACTACGCTTTCCGCTCTACCTTCCGCCACACCGAGGGTGGTAAGAAAGACGCAAAGAAAGATGCAGCTGCAG
>JAGBLC010000169.1 GCA_017635615.1 Prevotella sp. | reverse complement strand
CGTGTTTGTCTCTATGGTTGTTACCCGACGGATGCTATTGTCGGCCAGCACATCGGAGACGATCTGCGAAATCTGGTCTTTCAGCTCTTGCACGAAGCGTTGCGCATCGTACTTCTGATGTTCGATGTCGCGTAGCTTCTTCTCCCAGATGCCGGTCAGCTCACAGCTTTTGAGCAGTTCTTCCTTGATCAGGTCGATCAGCTCCATTCCCGTCGGAGTGGCCACCAGGCGCTTCCGCTCGCGACGGATATAGTGGCGTTTGAACAAGGTCTCTATGATGCCTGCACGCGACGATGGGCGACCGATGCCGTTCTCTTTCATCGCAGCCCGCAGCTCTTCGTCGTCGACAAACTTGCCTGCCGTCTCCATAGCCCTGAGCAGCGAAGCCTCATTATAATAAGGTGGCGGCGTGGTCCACTTCTCCGTCAGCGTGGGTTCGTGCGGTCCGCTCTCGCCGACGACGAAGTCGGGCAGCGTCTTCTCCTCTTCTTCCTTCTTCTCGTCATTCTCATCGGAAGGAACAGCTTCTGTCGCGTCCTGCTGGCTGCGCGAGCCAGGGGGGACATAGCCGTAGACGGTACGCCATCCCGGGTCGAGAATCAACTTGCCGGTAGCCTTGAACTCCACGTCAGAGGCTACTTCGCCTGCCTGTCCGACAACGCCGAGCACGGTTGTCGTGGCAAACTTACAGTCGGGCCAGAAGGCAGCAATAAAGCGTCGTGCCACGAGGTCGTAGACCTTGCGTTCCATATCGGTGAGCGACTGCGGTGGCACCCCGGTGGGGATGATGGCATGGTGGTCGGTCACCTTCGATGTGTCGAAGATGCGCTTCGTCTTGGTCAGCGGTTTTCCTCCGAGCGGTCTGACCAGTTCGGCATAGACGGCCTTACCGGCGAACTTTGTCTGGAAGAGTCCGTTCATGATCTGCGGACACTTCGGATAGATGTCGTCGGAGAGATACTGAGTGTCGACACGCGGATAGGTGGTCAGCTTGCGCTCATAGAGCGCCTGAATGAGGTTGAGCGTCTGTTCGGCACTCATCCCGAACTTGCGGTTGCAGTCCACCTGCAGCGATGTCAGGTCGTAGAGCATCTTCGGTTGCTCCTTGCCGTTCTTCTTCTCTACCTTCTTGATGGTGAAGGGTTTGCCACTGATGGTAGCGAAGGCCTTCTCGCCCTCTTCTTTCGACAAGAACTTCCCCTTTGTCGCGGTGAAGAGCGTTTCGCGGTAGATGGTGGAGAGCACCCAGTAGGGCTCGGGCTTGAAATTGTCTATCTCGCGCTGCCGGTTGACGATGAGCGCCAATGTCGGCGTCTGAACGCGCCCGATGGAGAGCACCTGGCGGTTCTGCCCATATTTCAGGGTATACAGTCGAGTGGCATTCATTCCGAGCAGCCAGTCGCCGATAGCCCTTGACAGTCCGGCCATATAGAGGGGCTGATAGTCCTGCTGGTCCTTCAGCTTTTGGAAGCCCTCACGGATAGCCTCGTCGGTCATCGACGATATCCACAGACGCTTGACAGGACAGGTGGCCTGCGCTTTCTGCATCACCCAGCGCTGGATGAGCTCACCCTCTTGTCCGGCATCACCGCAGTTGATGATGCCGTCGGCATTTTTCATCAGTCGTTCGATGACGGCAAACTGCTTCTTGATGCCCTCGTCTTCGATGAGCTTGATGCCGAAGCGGGGAGGAATCATCGGCAATGCCGACAGGCTCCACGTCTTCCACATCGGCGTGTAGTCGTCAGGCTCCTTGAGCGTACACAGGTGTCCGAATGTCCACGTCACCTGATAGCCGTTTCCCTCCATATACCCGTTGTGAGAGTTTGTCGCCCCTATGATGCGTGCGATGTCGCGTGCCACACTGGGTTTCTCGGCGATACATACAATCATTTTTCCTTCTGTTATCTTGATTTCGGATGCAAAGGTACGATTAAGTGAGCGAAATACCAAATTTATTTGAGTATTTCCGAACGTGAGTACCTTATTTAAAGGTACGATTAAGCGAGTAAAATACAAAAGAAAAGCTTGTTTTTCTTTTTATTTTCGAGCGGTAGTACCTTATGTAAAGGTACGATTAAGTGAGCGAAATACCAAATTTATTTGAGTATTTCCGAGCGAGATGAGGAGTCGCTTCGCGAGAAATCTCACAAATCTATTCAAATCTTACAAATCTTTTGATGTTCTTTAAATATATCAGAACGCAGAGACGCAGAGAAAAAAACAGATGCTGCCAAGTGAGTGTTGAGCCCATTTTTAAACGTATTTGTTAGATTTGTGAAGATTTGTAAGATTTCTGTCCGAAGGACACTCCTTCTTTTTTTAGTCGCCTACGGCGAGAAATCACCCACATCTATCCAAATCTTACAAATTTTTGATATTATTTATTATGGTTCCAATGCTGCCAGGTGAGTGTTAAGTCCATCTTTAGATGTATTTGTTAGATTTGTGAAGATTTGTAAGATTTCTGTCCGAAGGACACTCCTTCATGCTTCCTGAGCTATTCTGTTGGAGTCGCCTACGGCGAGAAATCACACAAATCTATTCAAATCTTACAAATCTTTTGATATTCTTTAAATATATCAGAACGCAGAGACGCGAAGACACAGAGATCGAATATTTCTATCCAGCTGGAGTCGCTTCGATAAAAAAGACTTTGCGTCTCCGCGTCTTTGCGTTCAAAAAGAAAAAGATAGAAAATGCCTTATGGGGGGGAGTATCGCTTTTTATCCATGTGATTGCGGTAAAAGAAAGAGCGGCTGTCCGTCACGGGCAACCGCTCCTTTTAATCACAATTAAAAATTACTTTCGGAAGGATTGCCGCGAAGGACATCCTCCTGTTTTACAAAATCATTTTATCAGTTGACTGGTTTCACAACCAGTTTCTTATTATCGGAAAGAAGTGCATGGGGATGCTCGTAATGGCTTTTCATGCACTCCCTTTGGATTGGTTTAATCTTCGTCGCCCCAGACGGAACCGCCCTCGTTGCCTAAGTTGCCAGACGTCTCTGTCGTGGTTCCTGCACCACTCAGATCCTGACTGTCATTCTCAAGCTTTGTTGATCCTGCCAAGATAACATTCTCAACTTCAATCTTTGCAATTGCCATTGCTGGCTTCATATACTTTTTCATATCTTTTTCCTTTCCTTACTTTTTTGTTGATTATTTCAGAACCACTTTCTTTCCGTTCACGATGTACAGACCCTTGGTGGGGTTCATCACCTTGCGGCCCTGCAGGTCATAGACATTCTCCATTGTCAATTGTCCATTGTCAATTGTCGAAATGCCTGTTGTCTCTCCACCCTCAACAGCGATGAACGACTTGGCAGTCTCTGAAATAGCAGTAGAGAGGTAAGCTGTGTTGGCACCCACGGTGAATCCAGCGGCAGAAACCTTATAGAAGCCTACGCCACTATTACCATTCATCAAGACGAAGTTTGTCTTGCCTTCAGTCATGTCAGCAATCTGAGTTTCTGCTGTAACACCGACCAAGACATTGTTGCTTACGTCTGTGGAACTTGAATTAACAAAACCTATCTTGTATTCACCGGCAGCACCTTTCAGAAGGACACCTGTGTTGGCAGGAACATCATTGACATTTGTGAAGTTCACCGTGTTGCCAGTCATGGTTCCAATCTGACCGACAAGACCTGATACACCATCAAAGTTCAGGCAACCTTCACTTGCAATAGTGGCATAACCGGCTGCAGAGATAGTCTTGGTAATGTACGGTGAAATAGTGTAATTAGTGGGAAGCCAGTTCGAGATGGTAAATGTCATATCCAAAGTGACATCATTGAGAGTCGAAGCATTGAAATAACCTGCATTATGCCATCTGTAGAATTCGCTTCTTTGTGAATCAGACACGTTCTCATTGAGATTTGTCAAACCAAGGACTTTCTCATAATTCGGGCGATAGATGTTAGCAGGATAATTATTATCCTTAGTGAAGTCCAAAGTGCCATCATCTTTGAAAGCATAGCTGTTGGCTACAACGAATTTCGGAAAATCTGAAGAATTGAAACTTACAGAATACTTTGTGCCATTCTGAGTAGCGAGCAGAACTTTTCCAGAATTATCATAGTCAGCGATATAATAAACCTCTTTCAGCTCGGCTTTACGATGACCACTATTGTCCCATTCGCTTTTTAGCGAATAATACGTGTCACCGGTAATCGTAGTGCGATCATAACACCAAGTCAGGTTCTCACTCTGAGATTGGTTTTCGTGGCTGCTTCCATTGTCATTAACAGCAATCACATCAAAACCTGTTCCGTATGTCTCAATTGGGAAATCTCTATAGTAGTAGGTTTGTCCATCAATGGTGATTACGTTTTGGGTCACATCAACACCAGGCCATGAGTCGTTGTTGTTTGTAGAAGTGCCATAGACATAAATGTAGAAATTTGACTGTGTCCATGTGTTTGTGGGATCTGTAAAAGCAACCCTGATTGTCCCGGACGTTTCTCTCTGGGCATTAGCAGTGAATACTCCTCCAACTGCTACGAGGAACAAAAGTAAAAGTTTTTTCATTTGATTTGAATTTTAAAGTTGTTATTGTTTTATAGTTGTTTATCCTGAAGAGCGTAACATCATCCTATTCGCGGGGATGACTTTTCGAGTAGTGAGCCATTTGATTTTGGGGAAAAAGAAATGGCGCGAACTTCATCATACGCCATCCAGGGTTACCACACCCCTACCTAACCATGAGAAGTCTGCGCCATAGGGCACAGCTTCACTGTTAGGTAGATATTGTGTCAAAGCTCTTTCTCGCTTTCTTTTTGTGGTAATTCGGATGGCGAATGAGCAATAACAAATTTATGTCGTACAGCCATGCAGGCATGACTTTACGGGTGCAAAGGTACGTATTATTTTCTTTCGCGTCAAACAAATCAACGAAAAAATGCAATTCTTTTGTTAAGTATTGTGAAACACCCGCTGTGGTCCGACTAATTGTAACCCATCTGTAACACGTTCGGGGTATTATCAGTTAATTAGAACGCAGAGGCGCAAAGACACAAAGTTTTTTTTGTCAACACGAATGAGCATAAATAAACACGAATAAACATAAATAATTTTTTTTCAACACGAATGAGCATAAATATACACGAATGAGCATAAATAATTTTTATTTTCAACACGAATTATCATGAATGACCCACGAATTATCAAAAATAATTTATGAGAAATTTATGAGTAATTCATGGAAATTCGTGTTTTTTTTAATATTCGTGTGTATTCGTGTGTATTCGTGTATATTAATGTTTTAAAAAAATACCACGTTAGCCCCTCGCGTTTGGGCGGAAACGCCGTTCCGCCCCTACGTTTAGGTGCCTTTGCGCAGGGTGACGACTACCACTTCGGGCTTCATGCCCAACCGGAAAGGTACCAATCCGCCAACGCCCGAGGTGACGTAGAGCTGATGGCCGTTGTCGTCGTTGTACAGGCCGCGCCACTCATTGTGGGCCAGCGATGCCAGCGACCATCCGAAGAAGGACAGCTGGCCGCCATGGGTGTGACCGCTGAGCGTCAGCTGCGGCACGACATCGTTCTGGAGGATGGTGCTGTGCCAGGCTGCGGGGTCGTGTTCGAGCATGAGGATGAAGGCACCGGGCTTGACGCCGTCCAGTGCTTTCTTGATGTCGCCCTTGCGGGGATGTGGCTTCACGCCGTGGTTCTCCATACCGGCGACGACGATGGAGTCGGCTTGCCGGTGGATGGTGTGGTGGTCGTTGAGCAGCAGGTGCCATCCCATGCTGCGCTGCTTGCTCTTGATGAGACTCTCGTTGAGCGCTTCTGTGGCGAAGTCGGCCTTGATATAGACGGGATAGTCGTGGTTGCCCATGACGGAGAAGATGCCGTCGGGAGCCTTCAGCTGGCTGAGGATGCTCTGGAAGGCATCCAGCTCGGTGGGCTGCATGTTCTGCAGGTCGCCCGCGAAGCAGATGATGTCAGGCTTCTGTTGGTTGATGGCTGTCACCACTTTCTCTATCATCCCGGTGTCGTCGCCGTAGGTGCCAAGGTGTGTGTCGCTGAAAAGGGCTACACGATAGCCGTCGAAAGCCTGTGGCAATGATGGCGAGGCGTATTCCACTTGTCTCACCTTCAGGCTCTTCGTTCCGATGGTGGCACCGAAGAGCATCGCTCCCATGCCGGCCAGGGCAACAAAGAAGCCGATGAGGTTGCCCCAGTTGTGACGGCTGCGGGCTAACCGGCAACAGACGAATCCGATGAACGAACAGACGGCGTATAGCAGTTTCGGTACGATGAGAATGCCCATGAGCAGCAAGAACCACCACAGGATGGTGGCGTCGTGGGGAGCGAAATCGTCGCCAGCCGCCAGACTCAAGGCGAAGACGGCCATTGCTGCTGCGGGCAACCACCACAGAAAGGCTGCGAACGGTCCGTACCAACGCTTGCGCCGCAGGTAACGGAAATGGAAGTAGGCATCGGGCAACAGGATGATGGCCAACAGGATGAGAATAACGCGAGAGATCATTTTTCGGGTGTTGGGTGTTGGGTGATGGGTGATGATGGTTATCGGAAGCTGATTTCTTCGCCGCGGACGGTATCGTTGAAGCGGCCCTGCTGATAGACGGGCAGTCCGTTGCAGAAGGTGTGCTCCACTCGCCAGTTGAACTGTGTTCCCGTCAAGGGGCTCCAGTGGCACTTGCTCTGGATGAGATCTTCCGTGAGTGTCCATGGGGCGTTGGGCCGCACGATGGTGATGTCGGCCTTATAGCCTGGGCGGAGGAAACCTCTGTCGCGTACCTCGAAGAGGCGTGCCGGGTTGTGGCACATCAGCTCGGCGAGGCGTTCGAGCGTCAAGACGCCCTCGTCGACTAATCCGAGCATGGAGACGAGCGAGAACTGTATCATCGGCATGCCCGACGTTGCCTTCAGGGCTCCTCCCTGCTTGTCGCTGAGCAGGTGGGGTGCATGGTCGGTGCCGACGGTGGTGATGCGCCCGTCGGTGAGTGCCTGGCGGAGGGCATCGCGGTCGGCGGGAGCCTTGATGCTGGGGTTGCACTTGATGAGCGCACCCAGCCGCTGATAGTCGCGGTTGGTGAACAGCAGATGGGCCACGACGGCCTCAGCCGTGATGTTGCTGAACTCGCCGAACAGCTCCAGCTCGCGGGCTGTGGAGACATGGGCCACATGCAGACGGGTGCCGAAGGTCTTTGCCAGGCTGACGGCGAGGAGCGACGAGGCATAGCAGGCCTCCTCGCTGCGGATGAGCTGGTGCAGGGCGATGGGGAGGTCGGGCTTTGCAGCGGCGGAGCCGCTGCTTACAGAACCGGAGGGGGTGCTTTCGGTTGCGGCGGGGCCGTTGCTCCCTGCTGTGGTTGCTGAGAGGGCCTGCTGAACGTTGCGGTTGATGATGGCCGTGTCCTCACAGTGGGCGACGACGGGCAGCGGTGCCTGCTCGAAGATCTGCATGAGCGCCTCCTGTCGGTCGACGAGCATGTTGCCCGTGCTGCTGCCCATGAAGAGCTTGATGCCGGGCAGGCGGTGCGCGTCGAGCTGGGGAAACAGGTCGGCATTGTCGTTGGTGGCTCCGAAGAAGAACGAGTAGTTGATGTGGCTCTTCTGCCGGGCGAGGGTGAATTTCTCGTCGAGCGCCTCCAAGGTGGTCGTCTGCGGGACGGTGTTGGGCATGTCGAAGAACGACGTCACGCCACCGTAGGCTGCTGCACGGCTCTCGCTCTCGATGTCGGCCTTGGCGGTGAGTCCGGGTTCGCGGAAGTGCACATGTGTGTCGATGATACCGGGTAAAACAAAGCACCCCGTGGCATCGACCGTCTGGTCGCAGTGCGCATG
>JAGBLC010000168.1 GCA_017635615.1 Prevotella sp. | reverse complement strand
TCGACACGGTTCTTGGCGTATGTGAAGTTGCCGTAGGCCGAGGTGAAGAAGTCTTTGTTCCACTGCTTGTGGAGGTTCAGCGTCAGCTCGACACCGCTGTTGGTCACCTTACCGAAGTTGGCCCACGGAGCCTGGACGAAACCGCTCTGTGTCGGCACGATGGTGCGCTGCATGAAGATGTTCTTACGCTTCTCGCGGAAGATGTCGAAATTGAGGTCCAGCACGTCCCATAGTCCCAGTTCGACACCGAGGTTGGCCTTCGTGACGGTTTCCCATGTCAGGTTGTCCACGCCGATGTCACCCTCGGTGATACCGCTGTACGAGCGTTGTCCGGTGGTGCCCCAGGTGTAGCCCTCCTGGTCGGTATAGAGCGTGCCGAGGTAGGCGAAGCGTCGACCGCCAATGTTGTCGTCACCTGCCTGTCCGATGCTGGCACGGAACTTAATTTTGTGGAAGGTGTCCTTCATCTTCTCCATCCAGGGCTCCTCACTCAAGAGCCAACCGATGGCGAACGAGGGGAAGAAGCCGAAGCGCTTGCCCTTGGCGAAGTTCTCAGAGCCGTTGTAACCGAAGTTGAACTCAGTCACGTAGCGGTTGTCGTAGGTCAGCGACAGACGGCCGGCGATACCCTGCTTGCGGTAGTCCTGGATGCTACCGTCGTCGTAGGCCTGCTGGTTGTAGAGGAAGAGGGCGTCGAGATCGAGTTTGCCGAAACGACGGTTGTACATCAGGTCGGCCTCGAAATAGACGTTGGTGTTACCATATTCTGTGCCCTGCTCGGAGCCCATCGACTCGTCGCCCGTCTCAAACTGCGAATAGATGAGGTTGCCCTCCTCGTCGCGCCCCGTGGCGGGGAACACCGTTCCGGGATGGGCAGTACGGCTGCGGCGGCTGCGGTTCCAGCGGTCGAAGCTGAACAATGCCTTCGCCTTGAGGCCCTTGGTAATCATCTTCAGATCCTGCTCGACACTGAAGAGCGTCTGTATCTTCGACGATGTGATGAAGTCGTAGCCCTGCTGCGTCACCGTCTGCCAGGGGTTGGCACGGTTCGAGATCTTTGGGATGGCACCGTCGCTGTAGCGTGCGGGATGGACGAAGGGCAGTGTGCGGAAGGCTTCGCCGAAGGCATCGTCGGTGTTGCAGCGCTGCTTCTTGAAGCGGTTCAGATAGCCACCGATGTTCACGCGCAGAAGGGTTGTCTTCGTAACGTCCATATCGATGTTGGTGCGCAGGTTGAACTGCTGGTTGTTCGTAGCATTGTCAACGATGAGGCTCTTGTCCTGCTCCAGGATGCCGCCCTCCTTGAAGTAGGAGGCCACAATAGAATAGCGCAGGAAGTCGGAACCACCGCTGATGTCGACATTGCCACGGGTGGTATAGGAGTAGTCTTTTGTGATGGCGTCTACCCAGTTGACGTTGGGATAGAGATCGGGATCGTAGCCCGAGCGCGTGCGGTCGATCTGCTGCTGGGTGAAGGGCTGCACCATGCCGTCCTGCAGCGCCAGCTCGTTGAGCAGCGTCATGTAGTCGGGAGCATCGAGGAACTTCGGCAGCTGCGTCGGTTCGTTGATGGCGTGCTCCAGATGGAAACGCACCTGCGGGGCACCTATCTTACCGCGCTTCGTCGTGATGACGATGACACCGTTGGCACCGCGCACACCGTACATGGCCGAGGCCGAAGCGTCTTTCAGCACCGAGAACGACTCGATTTCCGAGACGTCGACGTTGTTCAGGTCGCGCGCCACACCGTCGATGAGGATGAGCGGGTTGTTGCTGCCCGAGAAGGTGGAGATACCACGAATCCAGAAGTTGGAGTCGTCGTAGCCCGGCTCGCCCGAGCGCTGAATGCCGATGACACCCGAGAGCTTACCGGCCAGGTTATTAGATAATGTACGCGTAGTACCGAAACTAAGCTCACCGGGCTGGATGGTCTCGATGGCACCGATGATGGATGCCTTCTTCTGCGAGGCATAACCGGTGACGACAACCTCCTCAAACTCGTTGGTCTCTTCCTCCATCTGGATGTTGAGCAGCTTCGCTCCGTTCACCTTCACCGTCTTTGTCTTGAAGCCGATGTAGCTGAACTCCAGTTCGGTGCTGCTCTTCATCGGAGCCGTAATCTTGAACATACCGTCCATGTCGGTGACGGCACGTGTCTCGGTGCCCACCACGGTGATGGTGACACCGATGAGCGGCTGCTTCTCGGCATCGGTCACCAGACCGGTCACCACACTGTTTTCCGACTGAGCCCAGGCTCCTACGCAAACTGTCAGGAGCATCATGGCCAGCAAGCTCTTGAGCAAGCCCGAGGGCCATGATTCTCGTAGAGATTTTTGAAGTCTTTTTCTTGTCATATCCATTCGTTTTTATTCATTGATATTGCGTGCAGTTTTGATGGTGCAAAGTTAGGGAGATTTATCCCATGTGCGCAATATAAAAAGAAATGTATCAACGAATGGAGGGTTATATTTTTCTGTTTTGGTTGATTGTCAGCGGGTTAGAGGGTTTCGCCACCTGCCGTTGTATAATGGAATTATTCCTTATTTCGGCCTCCTAACTTGGTGGGAGCGACGCCCCGGAGGGTCATTTTTACGGGTAGGATGTAGCCATCCTCGTCAAATTGCAGATGGTCGATGCACGTCACGCGATAGTCGCGGGCCGTCTCGCCTTTCGGTCGGCGATGGTAGACGATATACCACTCGTCGGCCTTCCGGCCACGTATCACGCTGTGATGACCGGCACCGGTAGCCACCTCGGGATCTTGCTCCAGAATCTTACCGATACGGCGGAACGGACCTAAGGGCGAATCGCTGATGGCATAGCTGACGCAATAGTCGGGACCGCCCCAGCCTCCTTCGCTCCACATGAAGTAGTAGCGGCCGTTGCGCTTGAGCATGAAGGGCCCCTCGACATAGTTCTCGGGCGTCACTTCCTTGTAGATGGTGCCGTCGTCGAAGGGTAGGAGGCTGAGCAGGTCGTCAGCGAGTCTGACCACGTTGCAATGGCGCCATCCGCCGTAGTACATATAGTATTGTCCGTCGTCGTCGCGGAACACAAACTGATCGATGGGCTGCGCACCGTTGATGATATCCTGGATGAGCGGACGGCCCAAGGCGTCGCTGTAGGGACCTTCGGGATGCTTGCTCGTTGCCACACCGATGCCGCCCACTTCGCCCTGATGGACATCGTTGGCGGAGAAGAAGAAGTAGTAGGTGCCGTCTTTCTCAACGACCGAGGGAGCCCACATCGCCATCCGCGCCCAACGGATGCTGTCGCTCGTCAGGACGTTGGGATGCTTGGTCCACGTCACAAGGTCTTTCGACGAGAAGGCATCGAAGTGAAGCTGATTCTCGTATTCGGCCGAGAAGGTGGGGAATATCCAGCAGGTCTTTCCAAACACCACCGCTTCGGGGTCGGCATACCATCCCTCGAAGATGGGGTTGCCGCTGGTTTTCATGGAACGTTCTTTCTCCGCTATGCTTTGAAAGCGTCCCTGCGGGCCGAGCGGACCATTGGGCATGGACCATTGACCACTGAACAGGAGCAGCAATGCTGCCGTCGCGATTGTCTTGTATATCATAATTTTGTTCTGTTTATCAAGAAATTGAGAATTATTTGTAGTAGGTGAACTTCGTAGGAGAAGAGCTGTCAATGTAGATTTTCTTTCCCTGATAGATATAGACACCGGGAGCCGAAGGATTGTCGATGCGAAGGCCCGACAGCGTGTACCATGCTTCCCCGGCAGCTATTCTCGCACCTCGCACCCCGTACCTCGTACCTCGAGAATCATACCCCGTACCTCGAGGATCAATCCCCGTAGCCACACCCTGCCTGACGAGCACAAGCTTGTCGACATAGGGAGCCTGTCCGTTGTCGTTACCGAGGGTGATGGTGTTTTTTTTCATTGCTTCCAAACGGTTGCAAGCCTTGCATCGAAAAAAGATGATGAAGCGGCGTAAGCTTGGTCATGTGATGACCCGTGCCTGGTCATTTTCTTGGTCAAGTGAAACAATAAAAAAAGTGGCAACCAACGTTGCCACCTTTACTTATGCCAAGAGTTTCTTCACGATTTCAGAGATGACGCGCCCATCGGCTTTGCCTGCCAGCTGCTTACTGGCAGTGCCCATCACACGGCCCATCTCCTTCATGCTGGTGGCTCCCACCTCGGCAATGATCTTCTTCACCTCTGCCTCTATCTCCTCCTTGGAGAGCTGTTTCGGCAGATAACTCTCCAGCACTTCCACCTGAGCCAGTTCGGCATCGGCCAAGTCCTGCCGGCCAGCCTGTGTGTAGGTTACAGCCGTTTCCTTACCTTGCTTGGCCAGCTTGGAGATAATCTTCAGCGCATCGGCGTCAGCCAATGTGTCGTTGGCTCCTGGAGCCGTCTTGGCTTCCAAGAATACTTTCTTGATGTTGCGCAGCGTCTCAAGACGCACTTTGTCGCGAGCTTTCATCGCGGCCTTGATGTCTTCACTAATTTGATCGAACAGTGTCATATTCTCAATGTTTTATGTATTGTTTTGTTAACGGGCAATCTGCACTAAGGGGGAACCAAGTGCAGTTTCTATTTTAGTGATGGTACTGGTGGTAAAATTATGTCTGCCAGTCAGCCAACGCGACACTTCTGACTCCCGCTTTCCCAGACGATGAGCCAGTTCACGCTGGGAGATATTCTTCTCCTTGAGTATTGCATCCATCCGTTCTGCAATTCCAAAAGACAGTTCAAACTTTGCCTTCTGATGCTCTGGTATCGCAGCCAGACTGTCTCGAAACACCTTGTTCTGTATCATAAGCTTATCAGATATTAAAAGTTGCACTTTGTATGTCGGTAATGATACTCTATCCATCATCCTTATTTGTTTGCACGATGCAAATATAGCTATTTTTTCTCATAGGTACTTCACTTTTATGTGAGGTTTTGTATTCTTTTAACACATCATCTACGATTCATTGGGAATAAAACACCAGCGAGGCAAACATAATGTGAGCTTTATAAGATGCCAAAGAACGCTTAAAGTCTATACGCTCAGACTGTTTTCGTCAAGCAGAAATTCGTAGATATTCATGTGTTTATTCCTTACCGACAAACTCGTCTATGGCCTTGATGGCCTTGTTCAGCGAGCGCATCTCACGATAGAAGATATAGAAGAATATAGCTAATATGATGGCAATGACAGGGAAATGACGAAGCCATACCTCGAAGCTTAGGAATGGAATGCCTTTGGCGCTATATGCGTCGAACAAAAACCATACTATCCAGAGAAGAAGAATAGGTATCACAATGTAAGTGTAAAGTTTCTCCCTACGCTTGTAAGTCCTCAGCCTTTGTTGGGTGCTGATTACATCGTTAGCTGCGAGATAGTTGTCGCGGATGGTACTGACATTCCAGAAATTGAAAAAGGCCTCGAAACCAATCGCTATGGCTAAGACAATGATGGGCAGCCATGAACCACCAGCAAT